>CALDGA010000283.1 GCA_937942085.1 uncultured Flavobacteriales bacterium | reverse complement strand
AGGCGCTGTTCACCCGAACGAACGGAGGTACGGCTAAGGAGATCTTCTTTGGTGTAATGTTCTAATAATGTGCTCATTGGGTCTGTCCACCTAAAATGGAGGTTTGAATGTGATTGGTTCCGAAATCGTAACACAGATACTCCAGCGATGGGATGGCCTTAGTGATCAATAGATCCGCATCCTTACCCACGGCAATGGATCCTTTACGCTCGCTTAGATGCAAGGCTGCCGCGCCGTTAATAGTGGCTGCGTTTAGCGCTTCCGCTGGTGTCATCTTCATCTGGGTACAAGCCATGTTACACACCAGTTGCATGTTTCCTCCAGGCGAAGAGCCCGGGTTATAATCTGTGGCCAAAGCCACGACGCAATCGTTTTCTATGAGTTCTCGAGCAGGACCGTAAGGAATGCCCAAGAAGTAGCTGCAAGAAGGCAGAAGGGTAGCAATGGTATCACTGCCGTGCAATGCCCTCAGGGCCTCAGGACTCATCACTTCAAGGTGGTCCACGCTCAGGGCACCGGCTTCTACCGCCATCTGAATACCACCGATGTCGTAAAACTGATTAACGTGAATCTTCAGCGGTAATCCGCTAGTGGTCCTGGCATCGATCAAATGCTGTAAGGCGTCCAATTTGAAATAGTCGCGCTCAATAAAGCCGTCTAAGAATCCTGCAAGCCCCTCTTTTTGAACCGTAGGAAGACACTCGTCTAACATGTATTTGGTGTAGCTGGCATCGTTCATGCCTTGTGCTTTGGCCCAAGCCGGGAGTGCGTGCGCAGCTAAGAATGTCGGGACTAGTGTAGCATGGCTTTGGTCATTAAGTGCTTTGATGGCGCGCAAAAGCTTCAATTCGTTCTCTGGGTCCAAACCATAGCCACTTTTTACTTCCAAAGTACCTGTACCATATTCGATGAGGTTCTCGAGACGGAATGTAGCTTGGCCCACGAGCTGATCTACGGAGGAGGTGCTCACTTTAGCTGCGCTGTTGAGAATACCGCCACCGGCTGCAGCGATTTCTTCATAGCTGGCCCCCTTGAGTCGAAGATTGAATTCCTCTTCCCGTGTTCCGGCATATACGAGATGACTGTGAGAATCTACGAACGCAGGGAGTACGTGTCTGTCCGAGCAATCGCGGGTAGGCAGCTCATCTTGCGGGCAATGGGTCATTGGTCCGAAATCAGAGATCTTACCGTCGGTGATGGTGAGATAGGCGTTTTCAAGGGTGGGGAAGTGGCCCAAAAGGGACCCGCGTAACCACCTTGTTCCTTCCGGATGAATACCGCCCAAGGTTTTTATGTTAATCAGCTTCAGGTTCATGCTTCAATATTACGGAGAATGCGCTGTGTTTCCTACTTTAGTGGCATGCCCGGAAATACAATAGGACAATCTTTAGTGCTCACCACCTACGGTGAGAGTCACGGCAGCCAGATCGGAGGTATTCTCGACGGCATGCCTGCTGGTATAAATATCGATCTAGATCTTGTGCAGCAGGCCCTAGACCGTCGCCGTCCAGGGCAGAGTCATTTGACGACCGAGCGCAACGAAGAGGACAAAGTCACCTTCCACAGCGGTTTGTTTGAAGGAAAGACTACAGGAACGCCCATTGCTTTCTCTATTCCGAACAAGGACCAGCAAAGCAAGGATTACGGACACCTGAAGGATGTGTACCGCCCTTCACACGCAGATTTCACCTACGATGCGAAATACGGCCACCGCGATTACAGAGGCGGCGGTCGCTCTAGTGCCCGTGAAACGGCTTGCCGAGTGGTGGCGGGTGCATTAGCCGCTCAAATTTTACCGCAGGTAAGCGTGAAAGCTTGGGTAAGTGCCGTGGGGCCTATTGCACTGCAAGTCCCTACTTCAGAATTAGATCTTACTAGTATTGACGCCCATCCAACGCGATGTCCGCATCCGGAGACCGCAGCAAAGATGGAAACCTATATTGAGCAATGCCGCGCCGATAAAGACAGTACGGGCGGTGTGATTACCGCCGTAGCATCAGGCGTGCCGGTCGGCTTAGGCGAACCTGTTTTTGATAAGCTACAAGCAGATCTTGCAAAAGCGCTCATGAGCATCAATGCCGTGAAGGGTTTTGAGATAGGCTCAGGGTTCGCAGCGGCTGCAATGCGCGGCAGTGACCACAACGATCCCATTACAGAAGATTTTAAAACCGCAACCAATAATGCCGGCGGGGTAGTCGGTGGACTGAGCAACGGCGCACCCATCGAGGTTCGCGTCGCCTTTAAGCCGGTGGCTACCATTGGAAAAGAACAACACACTGTCGATAAGGACGGTAACCCCACAGTATTGGCCGCCAAAGGGCGCCACGATCCGTGTGTGGTGCCACGTGCCGTGCCTATCGTGGAGGCCATGATTCAACTGGTGTTGGCCGACCATTACTTACGAAACTTGAAATACACTCGATGAAAAAACCGTCTTTACCTGTTCAAATCATTATTGGATTAATTCTTGGGATTCTTTGGGCTTTGCTCAGTTCAACCATGGGCTGGAGTGAATTTACTCTAGACTGGATTGCCCCATTCGGAACGATTTTCATCAACCTACTCAAACTCATTGCCATTCCTTTGGTGCTCTTTTCGATCATTGCGGGAATTGGGAACTTAAGTGATACTGCTACGCTCGGTCGTATGGGCGTGAAGACTCTTGCATTGTACATCGGATCGACGGTCTTAGCCGCTTCCATGGGTATGGTGATTGCCAATACCTTCAATCCAGGAAAGCAGACCTCAGAGGAACAACTGCAGATCAACCGCGTGGCGTATGAATTGTGGGTAAACGATACAGAAGGGGTGGAATTCTTCGATGATGTCCGATTACTCGCGGACCCTGCCATGCAAGTCTATATGTCTGATGCTCAAGCGGCATTAGCAGAGCAGCTCAATAATGAGGAACTCAATGCTAAGGTAGCTAAGGCCAATGCGGTTCAAAGCGCCAAGAATGACGGCCCGCTCCAATTCTTCGTGGACATGGTTCCCTCAAATATTTTCCTCTCCTTCAACGACAGCTTGATGCTGCAGGTCATCTTCTTTGCCATCTTCTTTGGTATTGTGATGGTGATGTTGCCGAACGCCCAAATGGAGCCCGTGGCCAACCTCATGAACGGTTTCTCGGACATCTTCATCAAGATGGTTGACGTGGTAATGAAGGGCGCGCCGTTTTTCGTCTTTGCCCTATTAGCAGGTAAACTTGCCGCAATGGCAGGAGACGAGCCGGGCCGATTGGTAGAGATTTTCAAGGCCCTCGGAGCCTATGCCGGGTACACCATCTTGGGATTGTTGTTCATGATTTTAGTGCTTTATCCTGCGGTTTTAGCCTATCTAATCAACAAGAAAACGGGTATGGGGTACATGAAAAGCTGGGGCTATTTCATGCGCGGCATTCGTCCAGCCCAATTATTGGCCTTCTCCACTTCCTCAACGGCAGCCACGTTGCCTGTGACCATGGACTGTGTACGTGACAACCTCGGTGTGGATGAGGAGATTGGTTCGTTTGTGTTGCCGGTAGGCGCAACGATTAATATGGATGGAACAGCACTGTACCAAACGGTTGCGGTGATTTTCATGGCCCAATTCCACATGATCGACCTCACCCTAGCACAGCAGGCCACCATTATTTTCACGGCTACGCTTGCCTCTATTGGTGCTGCCTCAGTGCCTTCCGCAGGTATGATTATGCTTATTCCTATCCTGGAAAGTGTCGGACTTAACCCGGCTTGGATTGCCATTATCTTCCCGGTAGACCGCATCATCGATATGGTTCGTACGGTACTCAACCTGACTGGAGATGCTTCGGTGAGCACCATCATTGCTTTGACAGAAGATAAGTTCCACGTTGTCGATCAAGAGGATTTATAATGCGCCACACCCTCAGTCTACTACTTATTTTCATCGGCATTGCACTTCAGGCGCAGCCCGGTAAAGTAACTCTTGGAGCCTATTGTGGTGATGACCATAAAAGCCCTATAAGAGAGATAGAGAAGGGCCTTCGCGCCATAAACATGGGCGACTACCCCAATGCCCAAGTCTATATCGGTGCTGCTTTGCGCCAAAACGAAAACGACCAACACGCGCTATATCTCCGAGGGGAATTAAGCATCCGTACGGGGAGGATACAGATAGCAGAAGCCAGCTGGAAACGATTGGTACAACGATGCCCTGGCTACAAGCCAGAACTCCTTTTCATGATAGGTACATTGGCCATAGAAGGTGGACGTCCTGAAGAAGCCAAGCAATACCTTGAGCAGTGGCTCGCTCGTGAGGATCGAGAATATGCTTACGATAAAGAGGCGGAGGCCATGTTGGCAGAGGTCAACATCAAGCAAACCTTTTTCAATAGCCCCGTACCTTATGATCCCAAACCCGCTCGAAATGT
>CALDGA010000282.1 GCA_937942085.1 uncultured Flavobacteriales bacterium | reverse complement strand
GGTAACACTCCACCCACGGGCATGATTGCAGTTGCGGCGCTTGGCGCGATCTTCGATGCGGTTACTGCATTGTCTGCGATCTTCGACTCTATTACTGCATCATCTGCAAGTTTTGCGGATGTAATACCTAAGTCTTTAACGCGAAGTGAACCATCGCCTCCTACCCCATCATTGACTTCCAATGTGGAATCATCTGTTGCCTGACCAGCACCACCCAAGAAGGTAGCACCGTCTACCAGGTTGTTTAATTTTGCGGCGGTTATGTTTTCGCCTGATACGAAATCTTCGGGATTATTTAGAATAGCCATGATGTTTAAGTTGTGGAAGTTGTTGAGCGGTCTGTGATGCGCGCATCTACTTTTACCGCTTTAAAGGTGGGTCGCCCCTGTGTGGGGGTGATAGATACAGAGCATCCATATCCGCGGAGTCTGATGTTGGTTCTTAGGCTTGCATCCTCGTCTGCCGCTAAGGTGCTACCAAGAAGGTCACTCATGCTTACCGCAGTTCGAGTCCTATCGGGATCGGTTGTACTGAATGCGATGTCTGCGTTGGATACCAAGGAGTCGGATGACTCGACATGAAGTTCTGTACGACTGAATACTTTGCGATCAATGGTATCAGCATCGTATTCGCGGGTGATCAGCTTGCTATTTACATCCAAGGTTTCGGGAATAGTTACTCCGGCACTTACCGATATCTGATCCCCTCCGCTAAAGCCCTCAACCTCATGTACCCCGCCCTCGCTAGTGGTTATATATAATTTATTCTTCTCACCCTCCTGGGCGACAATCATATCGCGGATATTAAAGTTCGTGGAGTCCACATGGTCGATACTCTCCCAACCGCCGTTGAGCAGATTGTAAACAAGGATAAGATTATTCTCCCTCGCTCCATCGACAGGAACTGCAAAGTACAAGCGGTTATCAATATATCGGGCAACTGCTTTGTCGATTGCCTCTGTATTAATTCGACTAATGGTAGGATTGATCGCCTCGGATAGTGGCATCTCTAAGCCACGCAAGTTATATTCATCAATATATTCTAATCCGTACACGCCATTATCGGACAGGAAGTAAACCTTGTTGCCCACTTGTACGATTGTACGCCTTGCGGCACATCCAAGCTCAGGAGTGACAACGGATAGATTAGTATCTGCCAAGCTACCACTTACCCCGCCTAAACGCATAATGCTTTTACGAAGAAAGATAAGCAGAGTATCTTCCGTGAATGGCTCAAGCCCTACCACATAATCATCCCCACCACTTGCCACGCGGAAGTTCTGACCGATAGGATCGTAGGTATTATAATCCAAGATATCAGATGCGATTATTTCATCTGTGTATTTACGCTGTGTGGGTGTCGCATCACTAGTGTAAAAGTATGGCATCCATAGGCGTTGTTGGTTAAGCACTGCAAATGGTGCGGCTGGCATATGGATCAAGTGGCTTATTACCCGCTTCTTTGCCAACCGCATGAATTTATTATCGGAATCGAGAACCGCATTTACGGGTAATATAAATTCAAATGTATCTACGCTTGGTACTCGTGCCACGCGGATCTTTCTGCCTATATATAGATCAAGCGGGGTTGATGCATCCACAAGTTCCAACTCGTCCCCGATCTCTAAACCATGTGCAACAGCGTTAAATGTGACAAGGCCGCCATCATTAATCTCTACGGATGTATCATTGAGATGATCGGGGTAGCTGTAGTCGCCTGAGTCTACCTGGTCGAAATCATTAAAGTACTCTATGCGAGCCGCTGATGTGCTGTATGTGTGGCTTGCTCCGCCGGAGTTTATGAATGTAATCGTTAAGGTGTCTGCATCGGGTGCGGTCTGCACCTCATACACGCCATTAGGATCACCCTGTCCATCGGACGACCAAGCACCTAATCCTATAACGGTCACATAATCACCAGCCACTCGGCCATGCCCTACTGCGGTAAGCGTAATCGTTTGACTGCTTCTAACCGCCGCAGTTACTTCCTTGGTGGTCAATTGTGGTTCAACAAACAATGTCGTTTTATTGCCACGAAATATAAAGATTTTATCGAATGCCTGTACAAGCTCGCACCTCGCGTTTACCTCCTGGCTGTTAAGATATTTTACCTTGTATTCTGTGCGGTCCCGTAGCCTCAGTATTTGGCATACATTATTTGTCGCGGTAAATACATAGGACTCAATACGCCCATCATTGATTAGAGTAAATGCGGTTGACCCAAATACCTCGTTCGCTCCTTGATCCGCTACTACAAAATCCAATTGAGTCGCGATAGAATTACCTGGTGAGCATAACGCCTCGTCACTTGCGGTAATCGTAAACGATTCGTCAACCCCCGCTTGAGCGTATGTGATTTGCTTATTTGCGTAGGATATCGTGGATATTGTGAATGTACCATTGGGATCATCCGCACCTGTGAATGGAACGCCCACAATCGTAATATTATTGCCCGGTAAGAATGCGTTATTAGGAGTCTCTGTTGTAACAAGAGTTACCACATTGTTGGACCTCTCAGCAGATACGATTTCAAATGGTAAGCGTATAGCATCGGCATCTACGGTGATTGCACCAGCGAATGTCTTCAAGCCTTTGCGCGGTTGCCAACCTCCATCCTTATCCATCCTACCATTCTGCGACAACGCGACTTCGCCAGGTTGCAACTGACTGCCCCGCAAACGACTATTCATCCGCTGAAAGAAGGTGTCCCCTTCAGTCACGAATGGATCGTCTAGTTTGCCGTAACTGCGGTATCTGCTCATAGGAGTGCGGGGATTAGCTTGGAGTTTTTGGACACGCCATCAAGTTTTGCGTTGGCGTTCATGGCTGTGTCGATCTGTGGTGCGATGTACTGAACGAGTTCACCAGCATCAAGCGTCATTGGTAGGTCTCCTGTTTCAGCGTGTAAGATAGAAGTTCCGTTGTCGCGGTATATCCTAGCACCTGAAATAACTAAAGCAGTAGTACCTGTGTTCTGTAACTTGATGTCCACAACGGCGGTATTGACTCGGTAATTCATCGCATCGATAGCGGTTATAGCTCCGAACCAATTCTCGATCCCTGTCGATGTAGTGGATTGGTACACATAGAACGCATATAGTTCGCGAGCATCAGCGGAACCATCGCCATCGCTAATGTCTATCTGTACATTCGGATAGTCGGCGGTGAGGGTACTGATGTTAGAACCATCGATACCATTGCCGTTATAAACGGTGTCCGCTTGTTGGTCCGCTCTGAACGATATACCAGCAGTTGTTGCGACACCAAAGGCTTCGTATGCAAGGAACGCTTCAGCACCCGCTTGGCAAGTAAGGCGTAGTCTTATATTATCGTTAGCGGAGATCTGAGATGTCGTGTATGTACCGCTATCACTAACCTTTGTTCCGGCTGTACCTGTGGCAATCTGATTAACAACTTCAGCGTCCTTAGTCACATTGTAAAGCTGAAGTGTACTACCCGCTTCGATGTTGGTAACAGACCAGGGCAGAATGATATTAGTGCCATTTGCGTCTGTATATTGACCAAGCACACTAGCTCCGTTGGATAAGGTGATTGTACCTGTGGTTGTTAAATCTCCTGTAAATGTGGACGCTTTAATCGTGATAGTTGTACCGCTGATCGCAAACGCGCTAGAAGCAGTTGCATCGATAACCAAATCATAAGAACCAAGGTCAATTTCATTTCCTGATCGGGCTACGATTGTAGCGCCTTCTCCAGCGTAGTTATCGGTGAGGTAGGACTTCGCTCTGTCGTAGAACTTAGCGGAGTTTTCTATTTCGGTATAGGCGTCCACAATGGCTTTGTCGGACTCAGTAATAGTAAGATCGTCGAACAATACCCAAGTGACAGCGAGTTCGCCTAGTCCTTTAAGAGCTTGAGACGAGGAGGACAAAGAATGTCCATACGAACAGAACTTAAAGGTAAAGTCATCTGCGTTTGTATTCGAGTCTGAACGACGGTCTACACGGTAGAAGTTGCCGAAGTTAGCGGTATCCCAATCGGAGTAAGCCGCAGTCCTTAAATCTGTACTACTAAGACGCCAATTTCCGTTGTGATAGTGTATGCCATATTCAGTCGCGCCATCGGCGTCTGTTGTAGTATACTCGTGAATTTGGACTCCTGTCAGAACTTCAAACTTCGCTATAGCTCCGCTTGCATCTGAAGTTTTATTGTAGACCTCTGAGGTGCTGTAATCGTAAACCATGTCACCATTGGCATTTACAACTCCTCTAGTAATTGGTGAGTCACCTGATGCGGTGTATCCGTTGGTTGTGTCAAAGGCTTTGCTTTTTACAAATGTAGCGTTCTTGGCGTATGCCGATGGATTGTCTTCTAAATATAACTTAACGCCTTCAAGAGCCGTTCCACTTGCATCTTTAATATTAAATGAAACTTCCTTCTTGATTATGACTACACCACGCTGACCAACTGAGCCTCTAGTATCACGCCACATCTTTACTACATCTGTACCTGTAGCAGAGTTTATGACTTCGTACTCGCGATGAGATTGATTATTCATCCCGTCTGATCCAATGTCGTAGTCATTAATATTCTGCGACACATCAAACTCCCGTAGCGTATGGTAAGTAATTACACCTTGGTTGATAACCTCACCGATGGACGAGTTTGCAAACTTATATGTACCGTTAAAAGCTGGAAGCAAGACAGCAACACCATCAAAGGTACCATCAAATGATCCGTTGCTATTACCGAATGGATTACGCCACTCTAAAGAGCTAGTAGTTCCCCGCCAAGTAGTACCTATAACATCTAGGTTCATTGACCCCGAACAAGGTCTGCCTGTAAGTATTACACCACCTCTACCCACGAAAGTAGAATTAGTACCCCCACCGCTCAAACAAGCGTCACCTGGATGCCAATTAGAAATCCTAGCACCAGCAAAGATTAAACCTGTGCTTTTGGAATTGGTAGATGTACCTCTAGTTGAATTGGTGCGAGTAGTGCCGTAATAATAAAAAGCCGGATTCGCACCTGACCCACTAATACTCATTGCACTACTTGCAGTCTGATTAGTTAAACCTGTATTGGTGTGATGCAGAATTAATATCTCCGTATCAGGATCGTGGTACAAAGTACCTCTAATACTGATCCGAGTGGTGGCATCTATCTCATAAACATTTAAATGATTTTCATTTACATAATGAGTAACACCCGTCATTCCGATCAAACCACTAAGATCATTTTCTGTAGTGCCTGATGAAACCTCTAATACATTTCTGTTTCCCGACGCATGGGTGGATGCGGAATATGTCCAAGTCATTATGCGTAATCCTTAGTAATCGACTCCAGGTTTCCGTTTGAGTCGTAAGTAATTGTAGTTGTCAACTCGGTCACGCTAGACCCATCTGCCACCACTATTTGAGTGAGCAAACCGTCTGTGTATGTAAATGATTTCGTTTGAACCAAATTTGTTTTAGACGAAGTGGACCAAGTTGATATACTCGTAACGACTCCATTTGTGTAAGTTGTCTCCGAGTAACTATCTACAGGCGAACTACCTCCCCCACCGCCACCGTTGGACTCAAGGGAGGTAACACGCGAAGATAGGGAACTTAATTCAGTCCCTACCTTCGCGCCAATTTGTCCGAGTATCGACATTAAAGATTAGCCAAAAACTCAGTCTCGAATGATGCGTAGTTTCCTAGCGAAACATTATTGATGAGGATCGCAGATCCGCTTGGAACGATGATTTTCTCTGCATCCACATCGCCCACATTGAGCTTTGCATCGGCAGTACCTTTTTTAAGGCTGAACAAATCTGCGGTGTTGTCCCAAATAACTTGAGCTTTGTCTTGGCCGGAACCGCGATTTACTTGCATACCACCTGTAGTTCCTGTGGTAGATCCATCAGAGCCAACCAGGTTAACTTCGATGATATTATCTTCGATCTCAACGGTTGTGGAGTTGAGCGTAGTGGTTGTGCCGTTAACGGTAAGGTCACCACTAAGGGTTAAGTTCTGAGCCGATACATTACCGCTGAAAGTTGCGCTGTTACCATCGGTAGCTAAAGAGCTAGTCTTGGTTTGTAACGCGGAAATGTCTGTGTCGTTGGAAGCGATGTTGCTCGCGTTCGTTGCAATGTCAGATGTATTGGTCGCTATGTTACTTGCGTTAGTCGCAATGTCGGTTGTGTTTGTTGCGATGTTCGCGGTGTTGGTGGCAATGTCCGTTGTGTTTGTCGCGATATTGCTGGCGTTTGTTGCGATATCGGTGGAGAGGCTGTTTATTTCTAAACCTACCTTTTCACCAATTTTTCCGAGTATGTCTGTAGCTGGCATTGTTTTTTAATTTAGTGTGGTTGCAAGTCCGAGTTCAAAGGTGACCTCGTCCCCGTATTCTTGTCTTAAAATATTTAATCCCGCGTCATCGATGTAGGCTAAGTCGTTCCACGATGTGAACCCGTCTCCCGCCTTCATTCTAATTACGCTCCCTGTAAACTCGATTCCTACCTCTCCCTGGTTTAAGGCAGGGTTGGAATTTTGCCACTCGGTGGTAGTCCCGCGCCTTAGCTTTATCCTTCGTACCGTCACGCGAAACCTCCATCTATATCGAAGGCGGCCACATACTCCGAGTCAGAGTCTGCTTCCCCGCCATCTATTACTGAATCTACGAAATCTGTAGTAGTAACTGCTTCCCATTCCCCTTGTGATTTATTGTACCGAATTGTACTTAGATCGGCAATATCGTTTGCCTCAATCTTTACAGCTTTTTCGCTTAAATCTGCGAATGCTGTAGATGTCGCATACTGCGATCTGTCGTCCTCCGAGATGTTACCGAAGCCCGTCAGTTGCATCATGGTGAAGTCACCCGTCTTTGGGTTCTTTAACGCAACGGTCTTCATTTCTTGCGGATCTCTTGGTAGAGCTTGATCGACATATACACGAGAGTCACCGCACCTACTGCGATGCCCAGGAAGGAATCAATGGTGGATAATCCAAAGGTTGCGGCTGTGCCTGACATTCCCGCGACTGCTACTCGGTCAATCATGTTCATCCGCGAGGTGATGGCCCGAAATAAAAGCCGAGGATTCCCATAAGGGCTGTTTGGCCCATGTATGCCATGTGGCCGCTTGAAAGCGTGATAGGGTCTTGGCTCGCTGGCCATGAGAGTAATCCGAAGAGGAGTTCTGTTCTGCCATCACCACTTGCGTTGCTGATCGATAAAAATTCGGCTTGGGGAAACGCGGTGCAAAGCAAGATGCACAAACAAAGAGTACCGACCCCCAAGAAAGATATGCACCGGCGTGTAAAAGAAACAAATTCCCCATTAGGTCCTTTATGTAACTGAGCTTGCAACTTAATGAAATTTTCATTTGCACGGCTTTCTCGTGCCAATTCCAACTCGTGCTTTTGGCGGCGATTCTCGAAAACGAATCCGAACACACCTTTAAGCATCGCCCCCATAGCCGTAGACCCGCCCCCTGTAAGTAACATAAGAAGTAACTCGCCCATTTCACCAATCGATCTTGAACCGCAAGCGGTCCACTTCTTTCTCTAAGTATTTTAATACTCCTCTAGCTCCGATACCTTGGTACGGTGTGTAGTACTTAGTAGCGTAGTTGTGACCATCCGGTGGTAAGACATAAGGAAGTGTAAGCTCAGAAGATGTACGCCCTCTGTCTAAGAATGACCACCGCTGGTTCTCCAACGAATGATATAGCCCTTGGGCTGTTTCGTGCATTATTAAACAGGAGCTTCTTCAGCAGCCGCCCACTCAGTACCCCCTAACACAGTCATTATCTCCGACCAAGTATACTCTGTTTTACCTAGTAAATTAAATGGTTGTGTGCCTTCGTATTTGGTAACGGCTTTAGACTGATCTAATGAGTAACGAAGATCATTTGATGACTTCTCTACTACCTCATTAAAATCAATTCCATCAATTTCGGAAGCGTCAATTATTACATACTTTCTCATAGTAAATTAGGGTGTGTCAGTTGATGCGGTTGCTCCGTTGATGCTAAGGTCTAATGTAGTACCCGCACCGCCTTGATCCTTAACAGTACTAGTTGCTCCTCCTTCAAAGTCTCCCATCCTCCACCAATGCAACGGGGAAAGACTTGTTAAATCATCCGCTGAACCGCTGTTATAGATTGTGGAAATATTAGCTGTTTGATCGGATTCCCAAATGGCTACTTCATCTATTAAGCCCGGGAAGTAACGACCGCCCGCTCTCGCTATTGAATCTAAAGCTACACTCGCAAATCCTGTGCCGTTGAAATTTCCTACGAAAGCACCGTCAATGTAGGCTTTTGCGGAACCTGATATCCCCGCTCCGCTATCTATAACCATAAAGTGATACCAAGTATTGATCGCTGGAGTACCTGACCAAGCACCGGCAAAATATTGACTACCCGTAGAATCTTTAAAATAGAAATATTTATTTGAAGGATTAAACGACCAAAATCCTGTATTTCCATCTTCACCTATAATAGGCTCTTGGTCTGATGGTAAGCTAGAGAAATTGACCCAAGCTGATAATGTAAGTCCAGAGGATGCGGAGAAGGTAGTTTGTGTGAACGAGCAGTAATCAGTAACCCCATCAAAGCTCAAGCTGTGTGCGTTACTAGACCAAGAGTTAGGGTCGGGTGTTAATGAAAATGCAGATGTTTCGTACAGAATCGCATCACTTGATCCAGCATCAGTAGTAGCACAATAAAGTTTCTTGTCGTAAGTATTGAAAAACAACTCACCCTTACTCGCCTCCTTTTTAAACTTTAGCTGATCGTTCTGATTACCCCCCGTCTTCACCGCAATGGTAAAGTCCTTCTTGTGCAATTTATTCAGTGCCATGACTACTTAGCTAGCGGTTCCAGCTCCGATACAGGGAGAGGATGGGCGAAGGCGAAGGTCACCGTTTGGTGCGTCTACGAATTGCGGGTCAGCTTCAATGTTCGTACCTGTGGCGGCGTTATGCGTACCCATCTGATAGAAGCATGAATTTGTAGAGTTAGCGTTCAATGCTACTTGAGTTGTAAATACACTCGCATCATTACTCTTCCATATGTTGTTCTTCATATCACTAGGTAATGCTGGTGTGCTTCCATCTGATGTTAATGAAGTGACATTGGCGGTAGTAATATCGAATGAATTTCGCTCAATAGTCCACCCCCCTACTGATTTTGTTAATCTCCCACCGCCATCAAAGTTAGCAACTACTACATTATCAGTAAAAACAGTCTCACTTCCACCACTTCCGTATCCCTCAAGCATCCCGGTATTACCATAAGTAATCGCAGTATTTTGGATGAATAGATTCTGCTTAACGATATGTGCCGTGGTTGAAGTAAAAGTAGTCCTTGATTGAAACCTACCGCAATTGACAAACTTAAACCCTATAAGCGATAATCCATTACGACTCGCCGAACCAAACGAAAGAACTGAAGTATCTATTGGTGAAGGATTAGTAAATACCGCACCGTGTAACTCTGTAGATTGGTAAGTTATATCGTCCTTTGTTGGATCAAATACTGGAGGCGTTCCGTAGCTACCGGGTAGGAAATATATCGTATCCCCACCTGATGCCGCCGCTTCTGCGGTGTTTAAGTTGGTCAAACTGTAAGTTTGTGGGTTGTCGGCATCTGCCCCTGTTCCTGAGCCTGAGCCTGTTACTGCGAAATAATGATCTGCCATGATATTGTATTAGTTAAGATTAAGTTAAGATTGGGTTAAGCGATTGTTCCGCCTGAGATTAAGATGGGTGCTGGGTTTGCCCCGATGTCGGGGTAGTTAAAGCCTTGGCGAGTTGGTAAACCGTTTGCTCCTTTTGTGTCGGAGTCTCCGCTGATAACAGAGTAAGTGACACCACTAGGAGTGACCGCCTCAATGTCCGGCTCGTCCCCGTCCTCCTGCACGCTGAATCCTTTTGCTAATGCGAGACGGGATGATGGTGTGTTAACAAAAACATTTGCTCCGTCCTTAGTTACAAACTCCAAGTTTCCATCCGCATCAGCGATGACCATGACGGACTTATACGGATTATCTGTGACCTTAAACGATTGATTTGGATACGCTCCGATGTGTGGATTATCCGTTCCACGAAGTGCGGTGGTGAGTGGGGTGTCTACATCTGCGGAAGGTACTGCTGGAACCCAATTCGATCCATCCCAATTAAGAAAGTCATTGGTGGTCGGAGCAACTGTGCTAGTGTCTACATCGCTAAGGTCGTCAATCGCATGGGTGTGTGCCGCAGTTGCGTAGTCGGCTGCATTTAACCCATCCAGCTTAGTCTTGTCTCCATCTACGAATGCTCCTTCTGCGGGTTCTACTTGTAGACCACTATGAAGGTTTGCTACCGTTACTTTCTTGGTGGTTCCCTGTGGAGAGCCTGTGGTATCCGATATATCGGTGACCGGAATAATGTCGTCTACTGCTGGAGTAGCGAGTGGGTCTAATGAGCTAATTCGTTTATTTGCCATAATTTATTTCCTCTTTAATCGAATGCTAAAAATTGCCCCGCTTCCACGAGCAGAAAGTCCTCCGCCTCTGTTTGGATGACCCCATCAGGTGCGGGTGGTCCGCTTTCTCCAGGGATACCACTTGGTGTGTGTGGCCGCCCAGCGGTGACATTTAGATCATGCGTTAACATCTATCGGTTGTATACAATGACGCTCCCGGTCGCTAAGGTGATCTCGTCAAACGCTCCGTACAATGCGGTGTTTGCGCTAAGGGTAAGCGGGGATGATCCACCTGTGGTAAGGTCGGATATATTGTTTATGTTTCCGCTTATGCTTGTAACGGTGGTATCTTCCATCGCTACGATACTAAACCATCTGCCTGTGTGGGATGAGGTGTCGGAGATAAACTCGCCACCGTTAAGACCTACGCCTCTATATTCGCTAGTTGCCATAATTAATAAGGTGTTTGGATCGTGGATCCGTATGTTGTGAATTGTATGAAATTGTTTTGCCCTTGCTGGCGTTCGAGTTTGTCTAACTCGGCAAGCAAGATGCTTTCAGCTTGTTGCTGTATAGCCATTGATTTATCCAACTGCCCGTCTGCGGTGAGGTAATCGGAGTAGGCCCCCGTAACGACATATTCGGAAAATATGTACGGAAAATCCGTATCGCTTGACACATAGTCTGTGAAGGGTGTGCGGTATAGTACATACACAGGTGCAGTACCCGCACGGTTCACCAGGACTACTCGACCATACCCACTTGCGGAATACTCCACGCGGTATGCTACTTCTGTGGGACTACCATGAGCGTAGGGATCTTTCTCAGTTACACGCATGATTTCGCCAATATCGGACCCAAAATCAAGGATACCCATCATCGTGGCTTTCGCTTCTGCTCCTGTCCCGCCTCCACCGCTAAAGGTGATGGTTGGTTCTGCGAGATAGCCTGTGCCGTTGCCTGTTACTGCCACGCCATTTACTTGCCCATCCGCATTGATGGTAGCGGTGGCGGTGGCACTTCCGCTAATGGTAACGGTTGGGGCAGAGGTGTATCCACTCCCGCCCACGGTTACCTCGATGGATCGTACTTGTACATCGGGTAGTTTTGGTTCTAAGCGTATGGTGTCGGGCCATCTTGCACGCTCCCATGCTAGTCTACCAAAACGATTGAAACTGCGTACCGCCGCATCCTGTTCTTGCGTAAGCAAGGTGTCTAACCCCGCCATGTGCTTGAGGTTATCGAGCAGTTTGCTGACGGTTACTTGCCTCATGCCAAGGCTTTATTGCCAAACGATGGTCCGCTGAAGGACTGCCTGGATAGCGTCTTTGCTTTGAAGGATGGGTTATCGCGAAGGAACTCTTTTACGAAGGACTTGTCTCCCCAGCATCCACGCTCGGCTTGATGCCAGCGAAAATACTCGCGTGCGGGGATACTTGCTTTGAGTTGTCCGAGTCCTTCCATCTTGGCGACTCCCATTGCTTGGTTCTCTTTCATTGCCATTTTTTCGCGCATGACTGCTTCGTGCTGTTCGAGATCCACTTCATAACGCAAATAACGATCCAAGTTCTTCATAAACTGTGAACCGTTTCCGTCTTTCCACTTTGGGATGAGTAAGTCAGGCATAGTGTGTGTATAAGGTTTGGGGAGAGGCCCCGCTACGCAGTACCTCTCCCCTCCCCGGTTAGATGCTAAACAAACGATTAATTTACTTTACCGTGTGCTTTGGGTGATAAACAGGCCAAGCCAGCAATCACTTCGCAGAATCCACGGCGACCGCCACCTTTGTTCTCAAGCTCGGAGTTGGACTCAGCTTTGAGGGTGTTTACGGCGATGTACTCAGGATCGATGAGTAAGCCAGCGTTGGTGTCGATGGTTCCGCTTCCGCTTGTTCTGTTAAGGAACAAGGATGGGACGACCGCAACCTGTCCAAAGTCTCCTTCGTACATATTTACTACGAGAGAGATAGACTTGGACTCAGCGGGTTGAGTGACAGAGAATGCGATGGATTGTGAGGAACTTTCCTGACGAGCGAAATCAGAGATGTCGCGCTTCAGCCCAGGACCAGCAATCAAGGTAAGTTGACCACCGGGCATTCCGTTGGCTTCGTACAAGTCCTGAAGCAAGCCATTCATGTTGGCTTCGGTGAATGCAGAACCACCCAAGGATACGCTGGCTACGGATTGGAATCCGGCTCCAACATCAGAGGGTTGTCCGCCTTCGCCTAACCACTTGAAAAGACCACGGGTCTTGTATGGGTTGGAAGATCCATCGTCTTGCTGACGGTCTTGGGCAGAGCAAAGAGCAGATTCCAAATCGCGCTTCATTTCCCGAACAGCTTTGCTTTCCGCATAGGAAAACTCATTGTCCACACCAGCCACATCGACAAGCTCTTGGATGTTGGAAACTTGGTAGTTGCGGCGGAATACTTGGATGTAGTTTCCGAGTTTTGCACGGTTTGCTTGCTTGTTGGTAAAGCTACTTTCGTCCGTACCTTCAAGCACTCCACCAAAAGCTGGATCGCTCATGTCGTCCACTTGCCACTCGAAGAATGTGCCGTTGGCTTTTCCTTTTTTAGCAAGGGATAGAAGCGGGGTGCGCTCAGGTTCTAAGATTGTAAGGATGTCACTGAGATCTTCTCTGTTCCCAGCTACATTGGTTGTTTTGGCCATTGCCATAGTTTTGTCCTCCTAAAGGTTTAAGATTTATTTTTAAGTTTAAGATATGCTTGGTAGTCTGCCATTGAGCCTGATCGGTCGAATTTCGCCTTCGCCGCTTGCAGAGCTTTCGTTGCATTCGCCTGGGGACTCTTGGGCCTAGCTGTACCCGCCTCGGTACTTGCGGTTGGTGCTTTGGGTTTTGGCTTAGGTGCGGCCTTTTGTGCTTGTCTAGCTTTGACTGCATTTAATCCCTCCACCATAAGTCCAAGTGCGAAGTTGGAGTTAGGTAAGTATTGAACCAAGGGCTTGTAGAGCGGAGATTCCTTTACTTGCATGAACAGCTTGTAGTT
>CALDGA010000281.1 GCA_937942085.1 uncultured Flavobacteriales bacterium | reverse complement strand
ACTGAGCTTGCCCTTAGTTCTAGGAGCCAGTTGTGCATTTATGTTGCCCATGGCCACTCCGCCAAATGCTATTGTCTTCAGCACTGGGAAACTGACCATTTCTTATATGGTATACCGCGGAATTGTGATGAACGTGTTGGCAATTGCGCTGATTGTGCTCCTGTTACAGGTTGTAGGTATCACGGGCTGATTATATGGTCCGATTTCTCTAACAACTTCTCCGGCAGCGTACTCTGGATAACGGCTGCCATCGCTTGAATCCACTCTTGTTTGAGCTGCGTGCGCGTATACAACATGCTGATTTCTCGAGTAGGTGTGGGCTCCGCAATGGGTTTGATCCCTTTCTTGTATTTCGACGCTAAATCCAACGTATTTAGGTAAGGCAATAAGGTCATGCCTAATCCGCGATGGGCAAGCTTCACTAGGGTATCAAAGTTTCCGCTTTCCATATTGATGCGTTGGTCTTGCTGCAGCTCTGTTTGGCAAATCTTCAACACACTGCTTCGGAAACAGTGCCCCTCATTCAGCAGCAACATATTATTTGCATTGAGCTCTGAAGCCAGGAGAAATTCGTCATTATTCATCGAATGGTATTCGGGCACGAAAGCCATAAAAGGCTCATAGAACAATGGCAATTCCTCGATGCCTTTTTCAGTGAGGGGCGTTGCTGCGATGCCTACATCTATGCGATCTTGTCTCAGGGCTTCGATCATGTCCTCGGTCTTGAGTTCCTCAATCTTTAGTTTGATATCTGGATACTTCTGTGAGAACTCAGGAATAAACCTTGGTAAGAGAGAAGGAGCCACGGTAGGGATGACGGCGAGGTTGAGTTCGCCTTCGAATTTGCCGCCAATTTTTTTAGCCATTTGTTCCAACACTTGGGCCTCATACAGCACTGAACGCGCCTGCTCAAGAATTTTAGCCCCCAGTGGAGTAGGAACAATAGGATGTTTGGATCTATCAAAAATTAGAATGTCCAATTCCTCTTCGAGCTTCTGTAATTGCATACTCAACGTGGGCTGCGTCACAAAGCAAGCCTCTGCCGCCTTGGCGAAATGGCGATGGTTATCCACGGCCACAATATATTTTAGTTGAGTAATAGTCATTGTTTATTGTGTTTTAGATTCTGATAGACAACAAAGATATCACGAGTAAGTTCTATGACCTTGGAATGTGCCGTATTTTTAACCAATGACTCTTGAAGCGCTGAAAGACAAATTACACGCACCCCTGCCCGGAATTTCCGGCCAGCGCGAAATGATGCCTTCCTATCGCAATGCTGTGAGCTTGGAAGATATCGCCCCTTTGAATCCCCGCAAGGCTGGTGTGATTATCCACATTTTCCAAGGCCCGCAAGAACTAGAGGTGCTCTACATGAAGCGCCCAGCCTACGACGGTACACATAGTGGACAGATTAGCTTCCCGGGGGGTGAACTCGAGGATTTTGATCAGGACTTTATGGCCGCAGCGTTCCGCGAATGTGAGGAGGAGGTCGACCTAAAGCCCAGCGAACAGGAATTCTTCCGCGCCATGAGCTGGTTGTACATCCCGCCATCCAACTTTTACGTTGAACCTTTTATTACCCTCGGAACGGCGGCTCCCAAGGTCGAGCTGGATCCACGAGAAGTGGACCGAGTTTTTTCCATCCCCTTGTCCAAGCTAATCGACGGTTCCCTCATCCAACAAACCAGCATTAAGACGACCTACGGGACCCTAGTAGTGCCGGCCTATCACTGGGACGGGGAAATTATTTGGGGCGCCACCGCAATGATGACTGCGGAACTCGTTGCGCTATTGAGATAGCCTTATATTTGCACCCTTCTACAGGAAATACAGCAATGTTGAACCCCTTTAAAAAAGACAGCTTCGGCTATAACCTTCTGATCAAACGAACGGTGATTTTCGTTTTTGGCTTGATCACTTGGTACCGTTATACCCGGATTAATTCCATCAAAATTGTCGGCGCAGAAAAGTTGAAAGACCTGCCGCCACAAGGGGTGCTCTTTGTCTCCAACCACCAGACCTATTTCGCTGATGTGAGCGCCATGTACCAGGTGTTTAACGCAGCTGAAAACGGGGTATATAATCGTCTGCCATTCTACACTTTGTTCCGTCCCAAACTCAACGTGTTCTTCGTTGCTGCCGCGGAAACCATGAAGAAAGGCTTGCTCCCTAAACTCATGCAGTACGCAGGATCGGTGAGCATCAAGCGCACCTGGCGAGAAGCTGGCAAGAACGTCAGTCGTGGGGTGGATCCAAAGGACATTGCCAACATTAAAAAAGCCATGGAAACGGGGTGGACCATCACCTTCCCACAAGGCACTACGCGTCCATTCGTGAAGGGCCGTCGTGGTACGGTGCACCTTATCCGCGAATTGAAGCCGGTGGTGGTTCCTGTGGTCATCGATGGATTCCGTCGAGCCTTCGATAAAACGGGTATGTTTGTGAAAAGCACGGGTAACCTGTTAAATGTTACCTTTAAAGACCCGTTGGTGCTTGATTTTGAGCAGGAAAACGATAAATTGTTA
>CALDGA010000280.1 GCA_937942085.1 uncultured Flavobacteriales bacterium | reverse complement strand
CTAAGGTTCTATTGCATGGAAGTTTGCATTATCGTGGAGACAAATCTAACGGCTTACGACTACTAACTCCAACCTAAGCAAGTCGGCAATTTTTGTCAAGGTTGACAGTTGATGACCGACACCTAAGGCACAGTGGTGGGTTGGACCTTGAGCGCACCAAGCGTCAACGAATGATGCTGGGTCAAGGGAGAATTTGAGTCTGCTGTTAGTGTTGCCAATTTCCAAAATGGGACCGGGCAGACTCTCACCTCGCGTTGCCAACATCTTCAGCCGTCCGTCTTGAGTTTGTGTTACTCCCAAAATCGTTATCGGTCCCGTTTTGACTTTGAACTTTACCGAGACCCCGTAACCTGCCTTACCGTGATACAGTTTGAGTTTCCGAAGGATTGGCTTTTGGTCGCTGATGGCGATATGTCCTGGTCCGTCATGCCCCATCAGTATGAATCCATCAACGAAGTCCATAGTGTAGAATTCAGTGTAACTTCCGCCAGCGCCTAAACGGTCCATGATGAACATGGCGATACAGTTTTTCAAATCGCCTTCACCGCTGCACGGCACACCTTGTCCTGTAAGGAGTGACAATCCGACAATCATTCCTGCTGCAACCTGTTCATACTCGTTCGCCAAGCCGCGATAGTAGTAAGTCAATCCGTCCAAGGCAAAATCTTCCACCAACTTTTCTAACCCAACGGCGACGCGACACGACCAGCCTAAATCCTGTGGTTCAATTGGCGCTGCGATGGGGTCAGCATTGGGATTGGGCGAGGACGAAGGATTCCAACACTTCTGCTTTCTTGCGTTCAATCTCTCCATCAGTGGCGTCTTTGACCCGTTGAACCAAATCGCACATCTCCAGCAATTCTATGTGGACGCCCAATTGAGCGTGGTGTTGGGTGAAGTCGGAATACATGTCCAGCATGCAGGATATGTGTGCCCTAAAAAGCCGATGCGAGCGTTACGAAGCGACCGAACGACGCTGGCAGCCTTCACCCATTCGC
The DNA here is from genome assembly GCA_937942085.1 of uncultured Flavobacteriales bacterium. Classification (GTDB taxonomy): domain Bacteria; phylum Bacteroidota; class Bacteroidia; order Flavobacteriales; family Schleiferiaceae; genus UBA10364. The sequence continues at coordinate 4,949 of CALDGA010000280.1, read as the reverse complement.
CGATTTCCCGCCATGCCTTTTCAACAGGTGCTCCATGTTCTTCAAAGTTCTTCAAAAAGCAGCCCTGAAACGGAGCGGAAAGGAATGCCGCTACGAGCGAAGGCGCAGGAGATTTCTGGAACGCAACACGCAGAACAGTTTGCCAGCCATTCCTTTGTGTCGGTGCGAGGATAGTCCAATGCAGGTGAAGGTTGCAAGTTCAGCACTACAGTAGGCGCCTTTGCGCGTTGGACGGTTGGCAAAACTTGAGCCGAAGTAGCGTAAGTGCCGACATAGCATAAAACCAAGTCCACTTGTTCTTTCGCGAACAAATCACCAGCAGCTCGTGCTCTCTCAGGAGTTCTACCAGACCAACGGAGACGACTTGTCCACCAAGTTGCTGCACTTTATTTTCCACATAGCGCTGATAGCCTTCCAATCGTTCTTTCAACCCGTCAAATTTCGGCCAATAAGCCGCCAAGCCGATGCCGAAAACACAACTCGTGCAGGTAATGTATGACGCTTACGCTCCACAGGAAGCACCTCCTTTTTCTGTCGCAAACACACTGCACGACAAACATTTCAAATTGTATCATTCTGCAAAAAACGCTTCATCTCATTGGATGTCGTGGCACAAGTTACCCCATGCCGTGTTATGCTTTTGTGAGATGCAAGCAGGTTACAAAAAACGCTTAACCAACTTTGATACAAGAAGGCGAAAAAAAATTTGACTTGACAAAATGCGAAGGAGAGGAGCGAGTGGCAATGGAGCGACGGTCGTTGGAGGCGAACTTTGCTGCGCCGCCTAAAATTTATTCGCCTGTGCCGATTTGGTGGTGGAGCGGAGAACCGTTGGTCAAGGAGCGGTTGCGTTGGCAAATGGAACGACTATCAGAAGGAGGCGTTTTCAATATCCTCATCCTCAATCTTGCTCCCGATGGTCCGCTTTTTGGCAGCGACCCTGATGACCCGCCTTTCTTCTCTGAAAGGTGGTGGGATTGTTTTTTGTTTGTGTTGGAACAAGCTAAACGACTGGGCATGTTGGTTTGGTTTTATGACCAACTGGGTTTTTCTGGGGCAAGGCTTCAAGACCGACTGGTCTTTGCCCATCCCGAATTTCGTGGTGCGTCAGTTCAATGGGTAGAAGTAACTGTCAATGGTGGTGAAAGCGTGTTACTACAGCCACCGCCCAAAACAGTGCCGTTAGCGGCTCATGCCCTCCCTATCGGCGGCGAGGGAAATGTCCGTTGCATCGCAGTTTTTTCTAAGGAAACTCACACACCATTCCGCTGGCAAGCACCAACTGGCAGGTGGCGGGTCGTTCTGTTTTACGCTGTCCCGTCAAAGTTTGACTATCTCAATCCTAAAGCCTGTGCTGTTTTGCTGGATACTGTGCACGGCGAAATAGAGCGACGGGCAGGCAAGTATTTGGGTAAGGTTCTTGTCGGTAGTTTCCAAGACGAGTTCCCTATGTTGCCCCGTTGGACTTGGCGCTTCCCCGATGAGTTCCGAAGGAGAAAAGGTTATGAGGTTCGAGAGTGGCTGCCTGCGTTGTTTTTCCCGACTAACGAAGAAGGCATGAAAGTGCGCTGCGATGTTTTGGAAGTTTTGTCAAGTATGGCTGAAGAGGCTTTTTTCCGACCACTGTTTGAATGGCACGAAAAGCATGGCTTGCTGTGCGGTTACGACCAGATGAACCGCAATGCCGACCCGATTGAAGGGCAGCGTTGGTATCTGGATTACTGGAAGACGATGCGCTGGTTTTCAGCGCCAGGTCAAGACCATGGCGGCGATGTCAAACCTCATGCTGCTATCGCCCAATGTTACCGACGACCGCGCGTTTGGCTGGAAGGTTTTCACAGCAGCGGATGGGGACACACAATAGATGAGTTAACAGGTTGGCTGCACCGTTGGTATCAACGAGGGGCGAACCTTTACAACCCTCACGCAGTCTATTACAGCACAAAAGGTTCGTGGTGGGAATGGGCGCCGCCCAGCACTTGCTGGCGACAACCCTATTGGCGTCACTACCGCTTTTTCGCTCAACATATCACACGATTGAGTTACTTGCTCAGCCAAGGCACCCTTGTTTGTCCGTTGGCTGTGCTGAATCCCAGCACCAATGTCCATGCTCATACAGGTTTTGGCGAACCTGATGAAGTGGCTCGGGCTTGCCAGCAAATCTATTGGGAGTTAGTTGGTAATCCCAACTGGTGGGGACCGAGATTGGGCATCTTAGACAAAGACGGTCGTGACTTCACTATCTTGGATGAAGATTCCTTGGAACGAGCAAAGGTGCAACGGGGAGCACTCATCGTAGGGCAAAATCGCATTCAAGTCATTCTGCTTCCTGGTGTGGATGTTTTGAGGGAGAAGAGTTTTGAGCGATTGCAGGCTTTGGCGAAATCTGGCGGGACGGTCATTGCCATTGGACGAACACCTACGCAAATTTTGGGAAAGTCCAAAAACGAAACACTAACAGCTATTAGAGGGATGTTTGGAGTCTCATCTCACGATAACCATTCTCCCCGCTCTGAAGCGAGGTTCCCTTCAGGTGGGCGAGGTGTGTTCGTGAAAGACCCTAACGAAGTTCCTGCCATACTCGCTCAAGTTTTGCCCCGCATCGTAGAGGGAGTGCCTTACCTCCATCGTCGCATTGGGGGCGAAGATTTCTTCTTCGTCGTGCATCCCAAAATTTTTGCTAACCCGAGACCAGTGGAAGGGACATCTTTGGAGCCCCTAACCGTCACCGCTAAATTTGCTGTCAAGGGTATACCTTATCTCTGGGATACAACGACGGGACAAGTCCGTCCCTTGCCAGCACGGGAAGTGGACGGTGGTTTGGAAGTGGAATTGGACTTCTCCGTCGCCAGTGGTTTGGTGCTTTCTTTCCGTAAAGGGAAATTGACCCAACCTCAGTCTGTCCGTGAAGAAACAGTTCTTGAACTTGATGGACTCTGGGACATAACCTACGAACTGACGCTTGACAATCGTTGGGGCGACTTTGATTTACCCGCTTCCGAAACTGTGCCTATTCAAGTGCGCCGATTTCGGCATCGCACAGAAAGCGAAACAGAAGATGGCTTGACTTTAAAGTGGCATCATCCTGAAACAGACGACAATGGATGGGAGCAAATTACTTACTCCTTTGGCACCTACCTGCTTAGACGAGGACCTTTCCGACCAGAACAAGCGCCTTCGGTTTCGGTAACGGGCAAAGAGCCTGGTTGGCAACCCGTCCGCTTGTCGCTGAAGTTGGGCATTGAAAAAGATCCAATCCATCATCCCACCCTTGGTCCTAAAGGGCATGTTCCTGAAGAGTTTGTGGACTTAGGTGCTGGTCCTGAAGGGGAGCAGTTTGATTTGTTCACTTATGTTGTGTCAGCGGCAGAACGAACAGCATGGCTGTGTGTTGGCGGGCTGGGCGGCAAAGAAGCATGGCTCAACGGCGAAAAAGTGATGGGCTTTACTGATGGCGACCTCGCCTTTGCCCCCGTCAAACTTCGGGAAGGTCAAAACACCTTCCTGCTCCGCTTGACGAGACGAGTTGGACGCCTTAGGGCGTTTTTCCAGTTCCTTGACATGCCAACGAGAACCATTACGCCCCACTGGATTTGGTTTCCCGAACTGCCTTATCCTGACTTCGCCATCCCTCAATGCTGGCGGGCTTTCCGCCGAACTTTAACGCTTTCAGCGCCGGTGCAAAGTGGTTGGATAGGGGTCGTGGCGGACAGCGGTTATCGGCTTTGGGTGAACGGTCACTTCGTCGGCGAAGGGCAAATTGACCGAAGCAAAACAGCCCTTCAAAAATACGACATCACCACCCTCCTAAAGCAGGGCAAAAATGTGATAGCCATTCGGGCATGGACGGAAGGAGGAGCAGCCGCCTTGCTCGTTTATGGCGAAATAGTGTTACAAAAAGGTGAACGCCTTCTCTTCGTGTCTGACCCATCATGGCGAATTGGCGCTTGGGCTATCGGGCAAGAACCGAGCGATTGGATGGAACCTTACTACGACGATAGTTGGTGGGGAAGGGCGATGAGCCAAGGCTTCCCTCCGACGGCGCCTTGGGGTAAAGTTGAAGGATTGCCAACAGTCAAGTCGCCTCATCCCTTACCGAGAAGCGGTTGGTTAGAGGGTGAACCTGACAAACCCTTTGAACCTCTTTTTGAGCCTTTCCCTAACCAAACCAAGCGGGTAAGTTGGTTTCGGTTTCTTTTGCCTCCAGGTGCGACCAAAATGCGCACAAAAGTCAAGGGGCAAATGAGAGTGTTCGTGGACGGACAAGAGATAGAGCCCAATAGCGACGGTTCCTATCCGTTACCGCAATCACAAAAAGAGCGACGCCTTTGTGCCCTTAGGGTTGTCACCGAGCAAGGTTATCCTGAAGCGGCGGCGATTTTGGAGCCCTTGACTTTTGAGGTCGGTAACGGGCGTATGGGATTGGGAGCATGGGCAGATTGGGGGCTTTCATGTTATGCGGGAGGTATCGTTTACGAAAAGGCATTTCAACTTTCTCTTGATCCCCCGTCCCCCGTCACTCATTACCCATCCCATCAGGGTTCGTTCATTTTAGATTTGGGCAAAGTGCGTGGGACGGCTGAAGTTTGGCTCAATGGGCAAAAAGTCGGCGTTAGGGTATGGGCGCCCTACCGCTTTGACCTGACAGGTAAATTGAAAGACGGCGAAAACCTGTTGCGCATTGTCGTTTACAGTAGCCTTGGTCCCCACTTCTCAGAAGCTATCCCGACACCCTACCTTTTTGCTGAACAGCGATTTGCGGGGCTATTCGGTCCGGTGCGAATAATCAGAACACACTTTGACAAAGACAAATAAACAAAAAGCGTCGGGCAAAGCCCGACGCTAAATTTTTGCACATCCAGTTTTGTGCTGGTGTCAAGAGCAGTTTCTCCAGAGTTTACTTCTTCGCAAACGCTTCGTCAAACCTAACTTTGGATGCTTCAAACTCC
>CALDGA010000279.1 GCA_937942085.1 uncultured Flavobacteriales bacterium | reverse complement strand
TCCTGGGCCCGTTTTTTGGGGTTTACACCGCTTGGGAGAACGGAAAAACCCAGGATGTTGTGCCCATCCCAGAGGACACAGGCTGTTGACTGCGAACCGACATCAATACCGGCAAAGAGCATAGGATAGTCACTCCTTGAGTCGGCGGAAAAACCCTCTTTTTCGTCATCTACCTCGACTTATGTTAAGCAGGAATAAAAACTTGCTTCACCCCTTGGAAAACCTGGAGGATTGAGCGAATTCGGTTGACTTTGGGTATCTTCCCTGGGGCTTTTCGATGTCTATTGTTGTGGATTGGCTATCACTACAGGTCTCTGTATTGGGTTTGTTCTTGGCTATACGATATTTTTTAGCTTTTTCAGGGTCAATTGAAAGTCGTATTTGCTCATCCCAATCTAAATTTGCTCTAGCCTTTACCATGGCTAAATCTCTTTCTTAGCCTTTTTGATGCCTTTTGCTATGTCTGCAGCGTGGGCAGCGATTTTGGCAGCGATGACACCTTCTTTGACGAGTTTTAAGACCGCCGGGGGCGAATTTTGTTAGCCGTCCACCAACAATAAAACCCCATGGTTTATTAGTATTCTTGCTCCTTTTATCCCTGACAACTGCAAGCCGGAGAATTGCTTTTGCTCCCCTTAAAACTTAACACAAAACTGCTATAAATACGCAGGGTTTTGTCACTGCCACATTTCATATATAGGCATAATACCATACCTCCTACCAATACAATGAAGCAGGAAAGCGTACGTATCACCTGGGACGTTAGAGCCCGTAAAGGAGTTTGTTTCCTGCTTCCTAAACCCGAATAAGTTGGTTGGGATTTTAAGCCCGTGTAATTATGGAGGAAGGGACAGGAACCAGTCCCTGCTTCTAATAGCAAAAGACCGGAGGTGCTTTGCATATTTTTAGGCATGTCCTGGTTCTCTTTACCAGAAGGAATTTACACCCAAAATCGGACTTAACCCACTTTTGGCTTGGAATGTGCCGCACAGCTTTTCCTTTTTGCGTTTTCCTTGATCCAGAATGCACCCCTTTTTAAGCCTAAAGTCCTAATGAGTGTATCCCTTCCTGAAAGAGCGTCAATTTCTCTCTTTTTACTTAACCCAGCCATATTTTATCAGGAGTCTGATTTTTGTTTTTTCTGACGATATTCCACTGCCCAAGGCGTTAAAGTATAATCCGGCATCTGGGGGAAACCAATGTCAAAAGGTGTCGGATAAGTTGCTACCTTTGCCGTTTGCCGCATCCCCTCTAAAATTTCATCATACATACTATAAGGAAAGGCAACGCTCACTTCGTCCTCTTGTGCCAGAGCGGTTTTACGGTCGCCAAAACAGGGTAGCCCCAATGCAATATCCTGCGAAACGTAAGCCTGGGCGATGGTATCGGCACAGAGGCTCCATTCACCACCAGTAGAGAAATAAACCCGCCCACCTTTTTTATACAGATACCCTTGAACCACCCGCATAACCTGAGCAGTATTGCCATACATGACCACAAGATCTGGCTCAAAATTGATTTGAGCCATGGGTGCTGCGGCTACCGCTTTGAACTTTCCATAGGGAATCTTGGCGACTTTGGAAGTGAATTCCCTCGCGGATTCTATGTCTGCGTGGAGCATCTTCGCAATCTCACCGCTTTTCATCACCTCGGGCTCAGGGATTAACCCCAAAGTCACCCCACCCACAATGCAAGCCATATCTTCGGCGGTGAAGTACATAGCGCGGCCATAATACCGAACAATTGCAGTAATCTGACAGGTATTCATTGGATGGCGCGGTCGGATTGTTCCCTCAGGCCTTTGATCCAATGTTTCAAAAAACTTTACCCCAAAGGGATACGTTTTGGGACGGAGCATGGCAGACAGCTCACAACACACTTCCACACGTCTTATTCTCTCAACCATCTTTCATCCCCCCTGTTTAAGCACCTTTTGCCAGGCATCTAAAAATACCGCGAAAGCTGGCATACCAGCAACCGGTATTAAGGTAAAGGCAGTCTCTAATAGTTCTTTGTCGCTGGCACCTGCTTTCAGTGCGCCAGTAAGATGCATTGCGGTTGCTTCCCGATCATGTTGGGCAGCAGTAATTGCTGCATGAATCAGAAACTTGTGCTTTTTGGAAATCACACCTTCATTCAAAGTGAGTTCATGCAGTTTGAGAAATGCAGAGCACAGTTCAGGGTTCTTTTCATTCAAAAATGCAACCGGGTTAAGAATTTTTCCAAACTCCTCTTCAAAACTTCTCAGTTTTTCTTCTTTGTTATTCATTTTTACCTCCTTATTACCGAAATGGATTCAAAACATCTGGGCTCTCCATTTTCCCATTACTGTGGCTGTAGAGGTGACCGGCGAGGTTCGGGTGCAATTTCCATCAGATTGCGGGCAATAAAAGCAAATGTCTCTATCGGATATGCCTCAATGTTCCCTGTATCGCACAACTCAGAGATACGGGGGTCAATGGGGAGCCTGCCTAAAAATGCTACTTTAAGCCTTTGGGCCATCTCCTCACCATGACTGGGGCCAAAGATTTCGTATTGTTGATTATCACCCGGGCAAACAAAGTAGCTCATGTTCTCTATCAATCCCAGAAGCGGTACCTGCATCATTTGAACCATATGTGCTGCCTTACGTACGACCACCTCCGCCAGGTTCTGGGGCGAACTTACCAACACCACACCGGAAAGGGGCAATGATTGCATCACCGTCAACGCCGCATCGGAAGTACCAGGGGGCAGATCCACCACCAGCCAGTCTAAGTCACCCCACAAGACATCACTCCAGAACTGCTTAATGGCTGTGCTGATCATCGGCCCACGCCAAATGACTGCCTGGTCTTCGCTAGGAAGAAGGAGGTTGATGGACATCACCTTGATGCCTTCTTGGGTCTCAACAGGCAGAATACCTACGAGTCCACTCTTCGGACGGGGTAAGGTGCGGAAGAACATCTTAGGAATACTCGGGCCAGTAATATCAGCGTCCAGTATGCCTACCCTTTGTCCTTCCCGACGCAATGCCACAGCCAAAAGCGCGCTGACCAGCGACTTGCCCACGCCACCCTTGCCACTCATCACCGCCACCACATGCCGAATGTAGTTAAAACGTTCAGCCACACCTACTTCTTTCCCTCCTCCAGTGCCAAGTCGCTCTTTTTCCTTGTCTGTCATTTCAGCTAAGTCAACCTCCACTTCCTCAACATCCCCAAGGCTCAGAACAGCCCTCCTTGCCTCGGCTACAATTTGGTCCTTGAGCGGGCACTTGAGGGTGGTCAATGCCAGGGTGAATTTCACCCGCCTGTTATCAACTTGCACATTCCGCACCATGCCCAGCTCCACTATGCTACGCCGAAGCTCAGGGTCCACCACTTAAAAAGTGAAAAGACCATAAAGATACGTGCCTATGGTCAAAATCGATTGAGTCGAACATTGTCGTGACGTGCTTCCAGTGTTTTACGGAGTAGGTGTTTGGGATTGTCTGTATGGAAAAAGGGCTAGAAAGCTCTTCTCTGAGAGTGGTGCCTACCTTGCTCACGTTTTTGAGAAAGTTTGAAGGTCGTGCAAGAGGGCATAGGCCTTCTCCATCTTGTTTTGAGAGATTTTTATAAAACATCTAAAAAATAGTTGACTATCCGGATTGTTTGTTGTATAATTGCGCAATGAATCAACAAAGCAAAGGAGGCTATATAACCATGGCTAAGAAAGCAATTCTCATGTGTACCTGTAGTGGTGCTTGTCCCAGTATGAAGGACATTAACTTCTTTGAGCTTTGTGAGAGAATA
>CALDGA010000278.1 GCA_937942085.1 uncultured Flavobacteriales bacterium | reverse complement strand
GTAGAACCTACGTTACCAGTAAAAGAATCCAAAGCTGCTTTAGCTTGTGCTTTAGAGATGCCAGCGTCTGCTGCCATTGCGTCGATCAATTGTGCTTTGTTCATTGCAATTAAATTTTAATTAATACTTTTTTAAACGAATGCTTACCAAATATAGATGAAAATTACTTCTATGCAAGTGTTTTCGGGCCTTCAGGTAAAAAAAGTTAATAACTAATGGTATTTATTCACAAAAAGGGGTGTTTTTACCTTTTTAAACAGGCTTTTCAAGTGGTATTTGAGCGCGATTTAAGCCGTTAATGTAGTCTGCGCTTGACATCAAGCGCTTACCCGCCGGTTTGATTTGTGTGATTTCTATGCTACCAAGTTCATAATCTAGAAATAAGCGCTTGTCTCTTACTCTAAGCATCGGTTGAAAAGAAGGATTTAGTTTTTCGCAAGAAGAAGCGCCGAGGAATTTAAACTCACCGTAGTATGCTCCAGGAAAAGGACATAAACCTTTTACAAATTGAACGAGTGAATTTGGATCGAGTGTGAAATCTAGTCGAGTATTGTCTTTAGTTAATTTAGGGGCATGTGTGGCTTCAGTACCATCCTGAGCTTGAGGAGTTATCGCACCCGCTATAAGCCCTTTGACAGTGTCTACAACCAGTTGCGCACCCATAGGAAGTAATGCATCATGCAATTCACCGGTTGTCCAATGTGGCTCGATTGTTAGTCTTTCTTGTAGGAGGATATTCCCAGTATCAATTTGCTCGTCGATAAGGAAGGTTGTGAGACCCGTTTCTTTCAACCCATTCATTACCGCCCAATGAATAGGGGCGGCCCCTCTGAGTTGGGGCAATAATGATCCGTGTAGGTTAAAGGTGCCTAGTCTAGGTCTACTCCAAACTTCCTTAGGTAGCATACGGAAGGCAACTACCACAAAGAGGTCCGCTTGAAGTGCATCTAATTCCTTTAGGAACTCTTCATCTTTTAATGAAGTTGGCTGCAATACCGGTATGCCTAGTTCCAAAGAAGCTTGTTTAACGGCACTGGGAGTGAGTTTTCTTCCGCGTCCAGAAGGCTTATCTGCTACCGTAACAACGGCCTTAACATTATATCCGGCACTTACTAATGCTTGGAGTGGCGGTACAGCAAATTCTGGTGTACCCATATATACTATGCTAATGTTGTTGTAAGGCATCAGGTGGACAATTTAAATCGAACCAAATATCGTCAAAACTTAGCCCGTCTTTGAGCATGGCCTGAACTGTTTCTCCATCGGGATAGTGATTTAGCGTACAATTGCTGCAGATACCACAAGCCTCTCCGGGTGCTTGACCAAAATATCGTTCAACATCCTTGGCCAAGCATTCCTCAGAAGCCAAGAAGTTGAGAATGGCTTGTGACCGCTCTTTTTTACTGGTGATCCAAGATTCAACGAACGATCGAGACAACTTGAAATAACGTTTGTCGATGCGGTTTTCTAAAAAGAGTAGGGCACACTGGTTTTGTTCAGCCTTATATTGAATCATTCCTTTCTGATGCATACGTTGTAGCCACTGGTCAAGATCTTTGACGGTTTTGTGAAGCATAGGGGCTATGGCATCTAATTGAATTCTGGTAGAGTATTGTGCTGCCCGACTGTACACGCGAAACAATTGTATCAAGCAATGGTGATCATTCTCAGGCAATCCAGACCAATGTTCAGGACTGGTTAGGAAAAGTAATTCTGGGTAGAGTTGATTACTCTCAATGAACTGCCAAACGCCTCGTTGTTGAAGCAGCTTGATATAGGTCAATAACTGTGGGATTGGGGTTTGGAGCTTCGTAGCGAGATCCACCAATGAGAAGTTTTCTTGGTGATCTTGGCCTGCGCCTACTGCAATTTGAAAATGACTACAAATCTTGTGATAAATAGCTTCGACCTCTTCTGGTTTAGGAAGATCAGTGATTCCCTTAGAAATGCGGGAGAAATCTTGCTGATTGTAGAGTAGGTACGCTTGAGATAATTGACCCCCGCGACCACCACGGCCAACCTCTTGGTAGTAGCCTTCGATGGTATCAGGCGCATCCCAATGAATGACCCACATCACATCTGCTTTATCGATACCCATTCCAAACGCGGTGGTGCTGACCATGATAGGGACTTTATTGTCAAGCCAACGCTCCTGGCGTTCGTTCTTCTCCTTTAAATCCAAACCAGCGTGAAAGAATGTGGAGTGTAATCCATTTTCATTGATGTAATGACTAATGGATTCACAACTTGACCGTGTCTTCGCATAAATAATCCCCGTACCGGTCAAGCGCCCCAATAATCGCAATAGCTGCTTGTCTTTATTGGGTGTGAGGCGTTTTTCAAGCTGTAAGTTGTCACGGCGCACACTGCCTTCATACATCGTGGCGTCCGGAATTTGAAGCTGCTCGGCTAAATCCTTTTTGACCCGATCAGTTGCGGATGCGGTCAGTGCTAGGACCGGAATATTTGGGAATCGTTCTCTGAGTAGGTGAACATTAAGGTATGAAGGACGAAAATCGAATCCCCATTGCGAAATACAGTGGGCTTCGTCAATGGCGATTAAACTGACCTCTGCATTCTGTAGGTATTCTAAAAATAATGTGTTGGAAAGCCGTTCAGGTGCAAGGAAAACAAATTTGTAACTGCCGTATTTAATATTCCTAAAGGCTTCGTCTAATTGCCTTGGAGAATAGGAGCCGGTGAATTGGTACGCTTTGATGTTTCTCTTGGTGAGACCGTGTAATTGGTCCTGCATTAGAGCCAATAAAGGACTAATGACAATGGTGATGCCGTCAAGGGCCAAGCCTGGGACCTGATAACATATGGATTTACCGCCTCCTGTAGGGAGTAGTCCAATAGTGTGTTTGCCCGAGAGCACAGATGAGATAATATCCCCTTGTAGTCCTCGAAAATCAGGATAACCCCAATATTGTTTTAGTATTTCTTTTGCCTGCTGAAGTATCATATACGTGCCAAAATAAAGGCAACGCGTTCTTCTACCGAGGCTGGAGGGACTTCAATACAATCATAACCCAATTCTTTATAAGCCACCTTCAAGTGTTCTTCCACCTCATAGCACTCCTCAAGAGTTTCCATGCGCTGCTTATCAAGACTGTGAATCTCTGGCCAAACGGGCAGGAAAAAGACTTTTTCAAATCTCATTTCCTGTAAATCTGCCTTCCAATCCTCAGAAAGTTCTGCGTTTCCTTTATTAAGGTACGCGTAGGCATCAACATTAGTGCGGTCGTAAAAATTAATTTTTTCTAACAATGCATTGTGGTACTGCTCATTGCGGAGCTCCCAGACGAGTTGAGTGAAGCCCAATAGGTCTTTCCAAGGCACTAAATCCGACTCTTCGTCCAATGAATTTTGAATGATTTCGCGGGCTTGTTCGTGGAAAACGGGATAGCCATGTTGCTCTAATGCAAGGCTTAACGTTGTTTTTCCTGTGGCAGGAGACCCCGTAATGGCAATTCTCGTCGTTTTCAATGAGTATGAGATATCTTCGTAGAACTTCAAATGTACTTCTAATGGTCCGATTTTATCACGCAATTGCGCTACTACTTTTTCTGAGCTTATCCACATTTGCTCAGCCAAAGTCGGCCATTAACGCCTTTCAAAATGCTAAGGAATCATTCCGCAATGGCGAGACTGAAAAAGGTTGGCAGTACTTGGAAAAGAGCATGAAGAAGGGCAAAGGCACCTATTACCAGGCATTTATATTCGCAGGTGACCAAAGCTTTCGCGAGGGCAAATATGAATTGGCCCTGGATTATTACGATGAGAGTCTTACCATTGATGCCATTTCTACGACGTATTTGAAGAAGAGTTTGGCTAACAAATATTTGTATCGTTGGGAGGAGAGTATTGCACAATGGGAGAACTACTTAGCGATAGCGAGGCTTTCTAAGGAGCGTCGAGCGGAGGCGGAATTGGAATTAGAAAACCTTCGCTTTGCCAAAGAGGAATATGAAAAATATGTAGCATCGGATTTTGATTACAACATCGAGAAGCTGAGTTTTTCTACCGAACAATTAGAATATTTTCCCACCATCACTGGGGGAAATGAGCATCTCATCTATACCCACAGGTTCATTTCGGGAAGCAAACCAACCGATGAAAACCTCTTTGAAGCTGCCCTTGATGGCATCTCAAAGTTCGGGGTGCCGCTTGCAGGTAATCTGAATTCTCGTCTGAATGAGGGCGCTGCTTGTATTAGCCCAGATGGCCAATTCATGGTGCTCACCGTTTGTGATCGCCCGGACGGTGCAGGCAGTTGCGATTTGTACTACAGCCATTGGAATCCAAACTATGGATGGGAGACCCCTAAGCCGCTTCCAGGTATGATTAATACGGGCAGGTGGGAGAGTCAACCGAGTCTAGGTCCTGATGGACGCACCATCTACTTTGTTAGGGCGAGTAATCCCATGGAATCAGACCGGGACATTTTTGTGTCGACTAAGGATGATAAAGGGAATTGGTCCAAAGGACAAAAGCTCCCTTCTAATATCAATGGCAACGATAGAGAGAGTTGCCCTTTCATGCACTTTGACGGGAAGACCTTGTATTTTCTATCGGAGCGTAGTCCTTCGTTGGGTGCATCGGATTTCTTTATGTCCACCCGTATCAATGATTCAACCTGGTCAGAACCTATTAATCTAGGATTTCCGTTCAATAGTTTCGGGGAGGAGTTTTCGCTGGTGATCGATAAAAGTGGCCAGTTTGGATACTTAGCTTCCGATCGAGGCGAAGCCATTGTCCCTAATTATGATGGGCTCAGCTCTTTAGACCTATATAGGTTTGACTTGCCAACGCACCTTCAGCCGGAGATCAGAGACAACTACGATCTCGTGGTAGTGGACAGTTTGACACTGCGTTCAATAGGTGATGCTTCTGTGCAGCTCTTTAATCTTGATGGGGTCCAATTCTTTTCTGGCACCAGCGCTAAAAATACCGGTATGGTCCGTTTAATGACCGATGGTGGAGAAGTGCGATTATCGGTATATCACAAAGGATACTTGCCGTATTCAGGTGTTATTTCACAACTGGACTACATCGCTAGACCCTTGCATGGGAACAAGGTGGCCACCATCAAGCTCATTCCAATAGCTTCTGGCAAGGCATTTGCGTTAAGAAATATTCTTTTCGAATTGGACCAAAGCACCTTATTGCCTGAAAGTGAAAAGGAACTTACAGCACTCTTACGGATGCTCGAGGACAATTTAGACTTGAACGCCACCATCATTGGACACACCGACAACCAAGGTGGACGGGCCTATAACCAGAGATTAAGCGAGGCCAGAGCGGCGGCCGTAATCAGTTGGTTGGTACAGCAGGGTATTGATTCTAAAAGACTCATCTCGGAAGGTAAAGGAATGGATAAGCCTGTTGCTTCAAACGACACAGAAGCGGGAAGAGCTTTGAACAGACGCACCGAGGTTGTCTTGCGTTAACCTTCGTATTTATTTTTCCATATGGCCTTTTGTTGGGCGCTGATCTGTTGCTCTTTGGCATTGGATGCCGGTGACCACAACACACTGCCTTGAACCTCTTTGGGAAAGTATTCTTGAGGTACAAAACCTCCCGGATGATCGTGAGGATATAAATAGCCCTTGCCGTGACCCAAATCTTTGGCCAAAGTACTCGAGGCATTCTTGAGATGGTCAGGCACTTCAAGATTCCCCGTTTGTTGAACCAATTTTTGTGCCTTACCAATGGCCGCATAAGCGCTGTTGGATTTCGGTGAAGTAGCTAAGTAGATGGTACATTGGCTTAATATAATTCTGCTTTCAGGCCAGCCTACGCGCTCTACGGCACTAAAGGTTTCATTGGCGAGCATCAAGGCGTTAGGATTGGCCAGGCCAATATCTTCTGCGGCAGAAATGATTAACCTACGCGCAATGAACTTCACATCTTCACCACCTTCAATCATTCTAGCGAGGTAATATATCGCTGCCTGTGGATCAGAACCTCTAATGGATTTAATGAAGGCTGAAATGACGTTGTAATGTTCGTCACCGCCCTTATCGTAGCGAATCTGGGCATTGCTCAAGACGTTCTGTGCAAACTCCTCATCAATTGCGACACCGCGTTTTCCTTGCTGAAAACAAAGCTCTACTAGGTTATATAGTTTCCTTGCATCGCCCATACTCTGACGAATCAAGAAGTCGTGTGCAGTGATCTTGAGTTCCTTTTGGGTGGCGTATGCTGTCGCATTGGCCAGATCAATCATCTTGGTAAGATCCTCCTTAGAATGTGAATTCAGTACATAGACCTGCATTCTAGAAAGAAGGGCCGCATTTATTTCAAAAGAAGGATTTTCCGTAGTGGCACCAATGAGCGTAATCCATCCCCGTTCAACCGCATGGAGTAAACTATCTTGTTGACCTTTGTTAAATCGATGGATTTCATCAATGAAGAGGATAGGGCGCTTGCTGTCAAAAAGGCTCTTCTTCTCAGCCGTTGCGAGTACTTCACGTACATCTTTAACACCAGCACTTACGGCACTGAGTTGGTATAGTGGGGCTTCCAATTCTTTGGCTAGAAGTAATGCCAAGGTGGTTTTTCCCACTCCGGGCGGTCCCCAAAGGACGATGGAGGGCAATCTACCGATGTCTAAACTTCGGCGCAATGCGCCATTTTGACCTATAAGGTGCTCTTGGCCCAAATATTGGTCCAAATTCTGTGGTCGAAGCTGTTCTGCAAGCGGTTTCATTCCTCGAAAGTAACTATCTTTTCGCTATGTCCCATTGGAGAAAATATGGAATTCACAAAGGCTTGTTTCTGTGGCCAAGTCTTTGGCTTGTTCTGGCCTGGTCAATCTTTCTGTTGGAGGAAGGCGCGGGTCTTCCGCTTCGAAAATTCGGTATCGTTCCGGGTGATGTTCATTCTTGGTACGGACCTATAACCTTTCCATGGTTACACAGTGATGTGAACCATATTGTGAGTAATACCATCAGTTTATTTTTTGTTGGGGCGCTGATTCGCTACAGTTTTCCAAAGATTTTCGATCGAGTTTGGTTCATCAGTCTTTTGGTCCCAGGTTTTTTATTATGGTTTATTGGTAGACCAAATATGCACATTGGGGCGAGCGCGTGGTTGTACGCCATGGTAGCTTTTGTATTCTTCAGTGGGGTGCTGCGGCTGCATGTTAAATTGTTGGCTCAGAGCCTGTTAATGGTGTTTTTGTACGGGAGTTTTGTATGGGGTGTATTGCCTCATGACCCGACCATTAGCTATGAAGGACACTTGAGTGGTGCGATCGTTGGTGTGATGCTAGCGGTGTATTACCGAAAATTGGAACCTATTGAATCCTTGCGCAATGAAGAACGTGTAGAGGAGGAGGAAGTATTGTGGGATGATTGGAAGCACCCCTTTGAACAAGAGCTAGACCACGAAAAAATCAGCCCAGCAAGTGGTACACCGTCGCCACGGCCACAAGGCCCGCAGTTTCGGTACGAAGACGGCTCGAGCCCAGATGAATGGGCTTAGCGCCAGCTGATTTTGCCGCTAGCACTTCAGAAGGGGAGAAATCTCCCTCAGGGCCTATCATAATGCATAAGGGGCTGGATGGATTCAGCACTTCATGGATGCCTTGCTTTGTTTCATCAAATTCACAATGTGCAATCATTAGCTGTTCCTGATTTTCAGTGAGAAGGTCTTGAAAGCTCATGGCTTCGTCTATGCGAACCAATGCTCCTTTGAGGCTTTGTTTCGTAGCACTCAATGCAATCTTACGAAGGCGCTCTGTCTTTATCGTTCGACGTTCACTGTGCTCGCAAATGATAGGAATGATTCGACTGATTCCCATCTCCACAGCTTTCTCAACAAAGGCCTCAATCCGGTCCATACTCTTGGTAGGAGCAATGGCAACTGTTAAATCATAAGGGACCTTGCCGAATTCATGTTCTACTTCAGTAAACGATCCGTAAACCTTTGATTTTGAAACAAAAGAGATCTCCCCCTCGTAGAGTGCTCCATCACCGGTGATAAAGTGTATAGAATCTCCAACAGACTTTCGAAGGACCTTCACACAATGCTGTACTTCGCCCGCATCAAGATGGAATTCTGTCCCTTCGATATGTCCGTAAAAGAGTTGCATTATACGCCTACCTTGTCTTTAGTTTTGGTTAGAGGACGATCGATTTGGGTTTCGACAAAGGCGATAATTTTATCGGCAACGTCAATACCTGTCACACGTTCTACACCCTCAATTCCCGGAGAACTATTTACCTCAAGTACTAAAGGACCCCTATCAGATATGAGCATATCGACACCCGCTACATTTAAGCCGAGTGCTTTGGTAGCCGCAATGGCTGTTTTCTTCTCTAGGGTGGAAAGCTTGATCTTTACACCCATACCACCGCGGTGAAGGTTTGAACGGAATTCACCCTCTTGGCCTTGACGCTTGTAAGCTGCGACTACTTTTCCACCCACCACTAAGGCACGAATGTCGGAACCTCCGGCTTCTTTGATGAACTCTTGCACGAGGATATTGGCATTGAGTCCGTAAAACGCCTCAATAACACTTTTGGCTGCCGTTTTAGTTTCTGCAAGTACCACACCCAGACCCTGGGTACCCTCAAGTAGCTTTACGATCAACGGGGGACCACCTACGGTTCTGATAAGGTTCTGGACATCACGGGGTTGTTTGGCGAATACTGTTTTAGGGATGCCAATGCCGTGTTTCGCCAGTACCTGTGTAGCTCTAAGCTTGTCTCTAGAACGTACTAATGCCAATGAACTCAGCGTGGTATACACATGCTTTACCTCAAACTGGCGGATAATGCTCGATCCGTAGAACGTTACAGAAGCCCCAATTCTCGGAATAATCGCATCGAATCCCTCTAGTTCGTGGTCGCCTAGATACACTGAATTAGCATCAGTTTCCATGGCCACATAACAATGGTTGTGATTGATAACTTCCACATCGTGTCCGCGCTTTTCAGCGGCTTCCTTCAATCTATTTGTAGAATAAAGGGATGGGTTGGCACTTAGAATGGCTAATTTCATGGCTAATAGTTATTTCGTCACATCAACGATGAACCCCTTTTCTAAAAGGTTTCTACCGATCAACATGTCGTAAGTTAGTTTGCTACGGTCACTAAACCCAACCAATACTTGAAAAGCTTGCTTGTGGATGCTCACCGTGGTTTTGATCATGGGACGTGCCATTTTCTTTCCAAATGAATTGCGAACGTTACGAATCACAAAATCATGGAACTCTAGCACTTCGCCAGTATAGAACTCGGAATCTTTGTCGAATAGCACCACTTTGAGTAAAGGATCTTCTCCTTCTTCATCAATAATCTCTACAAACGAGGCATGTAGCACACAAGAAGCGGCTCCAGTATCGACACGTGCCTGCACACTTTTGATTTCTAAATCAGGAAAACAAACGTCTGCAGTAGCACCTAAAATGTTCCAATTTTTCATGGCGCGAATTACCCATTTAAATTCTTAAGAATCAATAGGGTAGAAATAATTTACTAAAATTTAATTTTAGCTTGTGCTCCGGTGCTCAAGGGCGCATTTTCACCGGCCAAATAGTTGTAATATCCTGCAATGCCAATCATGGCTGCATTGTCCGTGGTGTATTCAAACGGGGGCACGAAAATAGAGAACTTATGCTTTGCTCCCCATGTTTTTAATTCTTTGCGGAGGGCACTGTTCGCGCTCACACCACCGGCAATTGCAAAGTTTTGAATACCAGTATCTTTCGCAGCCTTTTTAACCTTTAACATCAGCGCATCTATCAAGGCCTTCTGGTAGCTAGCACAGATATCATTGAGGTGTTCAGCGACAAAATTTGGGTGATCCTTTACCTTTTGCTGCAGGGTATATAGGAAACTGGTTTTCAAGCCTGAAAAGCTGAAGTCGTATTCCGGCAAATTAGGTTTTGCGAACGTTAAGAAATTAGGATTGCCCTCAGCGGCAAGTTCATCGATCATAGGTCCGCCAGGATAGGGAAGCCCAAGGATCTTAGCCGCCTTATCAAAAGCTTCACCAACAGCATCGTCAATCGTTTCTCCCAAAACAGTCATTTGCTTTGGTCCATCTACCTGGACAAGTTGGGTATGGCCGCCGCTGACTGTCAGGCATAGGAATGGGAAGGTAATGGGTTCTTCGTGAGCGCCATCGATAAGGTGGGCCAATATATGGGCATGCATGTGATGCACCGGAATGAGCGGAATGTCCAGCGCTAAACTTAAGCTCTTGGCAAAAGAGGTTCCCACCAGTAAGGATCCCATAAGCCCGGGGCCGTTGGTAAATGCAATGGCGTCTAACTCTTGGGGCTTGATATTTGCTACCTTTAACGCATGTTTAACTGTGGGTACAATGTTTTGTTGATGCGCTCTGGAGGCCAATTCTGGTACGACTCCGCCGTATTCTTCATGTACCTTTTGGGAAGCGACAATATTGGACAACAACGCGTTACCTTGCAATACGGCAGCGCTCGTGTCGTCACAAGAGCTTTCAATAGCTAGAATATAAGGTTGTTGCTTCATGAATGCCCCAAAAATACATCAAAGTAGCGCCATGAGAGCCACCCGTAGATTGGGAATTGGTTTAGGGTTACTCCTTGGGGCGAGTTGCTTAGTGGTTTGGCTTGTGCTGCATTCTACATCGGTCCAGCGTTTTCTCTATAATACCTACGCCTCACCCGCGTTAGAAACCTTGGGTGTGAGTACGGATTTTTCAGGGATGGATTATTCGGAAGGGGAGTTTACGATAGCAAAATTGGACCTACAACTTCATCAAAGAACCATTGCCACACTAAAAGGAGTGCATATCGCAGATGTAGGATGGAGGCAAGGAATAGTTCAAATAGCATCTATTTCTTTCGATACAATTAACATCGATGCGCGGGATACGGCATTGTTTTCACAGTGGCTTCGTGAGTTACCTTCAGATACGACGACTAGCGGCTTACCTCTCGCCATAGCCAATAGCTCCCTTGAATTTTTTGAGATTGAACTGCCCAATAATCAACGTATTCAAGGAGATCTTTTGGCTGCCACAATATCGTTTAACGAAGGTGTGGCGTGTGAGGGATTGAGCGGTGTGCTACAATTGGACACCATTGAAACGCATGTTCATATTACCAAATTCTACCTAGGAAAAAGCAACTCGTTTCAGGTGGATGCAAGTATTAACCTCGGTGCGACGCTGCTCGCAGATGTTCAATGGAACGAGAAGAGCATTGGTTGTAATGCGAAGGTAAGTACCACTCAAGATTTCACATTATCGCAAATTCCTGAGGAATGGAGCGGGTTCACGCGTGGAGTAGATCTAGATCTAGAAATTTCTGGACCCTCTATCGATTCTATTATCACAACGGCCCAATTCCATCATCTGTTCTTCACCGGTACAGCAATTGCGGAGCTGTACTATCCTCGATACGATCTGAAGGGAAGCCTCCATTTGCAGCAGCAAGCCTACGACAGTTCTGTGCTGTCGCAATGGTTGCCTGAACCAGAGATGCAGGCCGCTGACCTGAAATATTCAATTAAAGGGTCATTGGAATCAGGTACGCTTGCCTATGACCTCGGGGCAAGTAAGGGAATGAATACCGCCCGTATTTGGTCAAAGGAATGGAAGGATGTGGCCCGATTAGAGTTGAATCTACCCATGTTTCCTCAAGGACCGCTTGGCGGAGGAACCGTTAAGGCAGCCATTAAACCGAATCTTGAAGCGCTTATTACACAGCAAGGAACCCAAGTAGTGGGGTTAGCGCCAACCCTGGTGTTTGATGATTACGAGGTAAGAGGATTGAGTTTTAATTGGCAACATCTAACCACAAAGGATTCCATCTGGTGGTCCTGTCTCGATAGTTTGATGGATATCGACGGTTCGCTTGTCGCAGAACAAGGAGCCTACAAAGTGCAATCCAACATCAATGCCTTAGGTTTAGAGTTGCTAGACCCATTAGATACAGGACAGATTTTGAGTGCTCGAGTATCTGCTGTGGTAAACGAGGATTTCACTGGAATTTTTAATGCTCAGGACATTTTGTTACAACGTCCTTCAGATGTCGTTTTTATAAATGCTTTTGATGTAGTGCACGAAAAGCAAGGGACCGGCAGACGGATAGGGGTGAGCAGTGATGTTATGCAAGGCTACATTGAAGGCAGCTTTGATTGGAATGGCTTAAGCGCCATACCAGGTGTTCTTTTTAGTGATTTAGCCGGCGGTCCGAAGGTTGCCACGAATGTGAATGCGACGTTGGCTTTTGAAGCCAGTACCATTGATTGGCTGAGCCAGTTGCTACACCTTGGGGTAGTTCTTCCGGAGGGTGGATATATGGTGGCCAATTTTGGTGGTCCTTCCTCTTCATGGAATTACAGCTTGAACGTCCCACATATACGTTACAACGGGATTGAAGCCTTTGCCATAGCAGGAGAGGGCGCAAAAGAGCGCCGTGGTATCCAAGCCTTTCTCAAGGCTAGTGCCATTAATGGCATCTCGACACCCTTGGATAGTGCAGCGTTGCGATGGGATTCACCAACCGATGTTCAACAATTCACCGCCTTGGCACATGTTAAAGATAGTGTTCCGACACGTCTATTGGCAGGGGCAGAGTACAAGGAGGGCGCATTCATCCCCAATTTGTTAGAACTTCAAATGGGCACGTATCAAGCCTCTTTAGTAGGGGCATCACCGGTGTTTTGGAACAGCACCAGTTTTGATTCCGATAGCTTAATGCTACAAGGGTCGTTGGGTGCGATAAGAATGAGTGGAGGGTTGGGAGCATTGGCCACAAATCCATTGCGCATTTCTTTGTCGAACATCAACGCACATTGGTTGAACTACTGGTACCGAGAACCAAGAATGCAGTTCGATGGTCGATTGGATGCCATACTTCATATAGAAGAATCTTTCCCTAATGTAGAAGGTTCTGGCTCTTTACAATGGTCTAATGTTCAGTTAAACAGAGAGTTGCTAGGTATTTTTAATAGTACGTTACAGTGGTCTACGGCGGCTAATGATATTTTCTTGAACGGCACATTGTTGCAGCCAGCAGCGACAAAAGCAAGAATATCAGGACACTATAACCCTAGCATTGATGATTTGGATATGGTTGTGGTGGTAGATCAACTAGATATTCACCCGTTTGAACCTTTATTGGGCGGCGTTCTAACACAAACCTCAGGCATCTTAAACGGTAGCACTCGTGTATCAGGTCCAGTGCAGGATTGGGAAGCGGATGGGGAGTTTTCACTCTTGAATCCCACCTTCAACATTCCGATTACTGGTACGTCATTATCCACTTCTGCCTTAGATTTTGGATTGAACGAACAGCGCATAGAATTGGACTCGGGGTATTGGACAGATGGCTCCAACACCAACGCCGCGTTGACCTGGGGAGGAATTGAACATGACCGCTTTTCAACCCTAGACTTTGATATTCACCTCAAGGCCGATAGTGCGCTGGGAATGCAGTTGAATAGGGCATATGATTCGTACTTCTATGGCACTGGAATAGTCGATGGTGATCTTATTGTTGAAGGCCCATTGGAACAGATACACTTGGGTCTGAATGCTACGACTAAAGAAGGGTCGATATTGAAGATTCCATTAGATAACCCTACAGAAGTGGAGACGCCGTCGTTCTTGCGCTTTATTACCAATGAGTCTAGGGCTCCGGTCGACACTTCCAAGGCAAAATCTTTGGAATATTTCACCACGGATATGGAAATAGAAGTGTTGCCAGATGCCTTGGTTGAGCTCATTCTAGACGAGGTCATGGGGGACATTATTTCTTCAAGAGGGGCCGGAAATATGCGCGTGAAGATCTTGGAAGACGAATCGTTTGAGTTGTACGGACTCTACACCATTGCTTCGGGTGATTACCTGTTCACCTTGCAAGGAATCATTAACAAGCCTTTTGAGTTGATCCCAGGTGGTACCATTTTATGGTCAGGGGACCTGTACGAGGCAGAGGTTAATCTCCAAGCGAAGTATTCAGTGAATACGGATTTAAAGGGGTTAGTGACGAATGCCAATTATTCCAACGAGAACGTAGATGTAGATTTGATCATTACCCTGACCGGTTCGCTGATGCAGCCGGAAATAGGCTTTGATATTGTCTTGCCGAATAGTCCTTCTTCGTACCAGCAAGAATTAGAACGTCGCATTCTCACCGCCGATGCGATGAACTACCAGGCCTTTTCACTACTGATGTTGGGAGATTTTTACCGCCAGAATTTGGGTGTGCAGGAAGGGATCAATCTCAGTGAATCCTTTACACGATCTACCTCAGAGGTTTTGGTGAGCCAATTTGGGACTTGGATCGCCGCTGGATTGGGCTCCTATGTGGATGTAGAATTAGACTACACGACGGGCAATAACCCCTATAATTCCTTGGTCCAAAGTGGTGATGAAATTCGTTTAGGAGTGAGCAAGGACTTCATGGACGGCAGATTACGCATCAATTCTTCCTTAGATGTACCTATTGCCTCAGACGGCTCCTCTACGTTATTGCTCGGCGATACGCAGATAGAATATGAGTTGACAAAAGATGGTCGCACGGTGCTTCGAGCGTTCAATAGAAGTAATCGAAACGATCCGCTACTCCAAAACACGGGACCCTATACCCAAGGGGTCGGTATCCAATTCCGAAAAGACTTCGACGGAAAGTAATTTATTTCTCGAGCGATTCGATCAATGCCACCGCAGCAGCTAAATCTTGTACGTGGTGATCGGGTGTAGCCTCGCTAGGTTTGAGACCATGCCCAGTTTTTACACGAATGGTCGTTACCCCGGCATTTTGCCCGGCCTCAATATCTCTTGGGCTATCTCCAATGAGATAACTCTGGCTTAGGTCAATGTTGAAACGCTTCGCCGCATCTAAGAGCATACCCGGTTTGGGTTTGCGGCAATGACAATCAATCTTTAGTTCAGGTACTTCCTCGGGAAAACCTCCGTGCGGATGATGAGGACAGTAATAGATGGCTTCTACAAAGGCGCCTTGATGGCCCAATTCTGTTTCCATCTTCTTGTGAATCTCATTCAAATCGGCCACCGAGCACATGCCACGGGCCAAAACACTTTGATTCGTCACCACTACGGCTAGGAAGCCCATCTTATTGATCTTGCGAATACTCTCTCCAGCGTAGGGGTACAGTTCAAAATCTTCCGCCCGGTGAATCAAATCCGTATCGATATTGATCACGCCATCACGGTCTAGGAAAACACAACGCTGTGGGTTCTTCAAATTACGTTGGGCCACTTTGCCGGAAGATATGGCCTGTTCGACCTTTGATAATCTATCCGGTGTACCCATATCCTTCAAATATTCCGGAGTATTGTAGGCATATACTTTCAGTTCCTTGTAGAGCCACGGGAAAATGTCCTTTCCAAAATCCGCCTTCACACCTGCTTCTAACGTTGTGAGCACCGATGGATTGAACACATAAGCTGCGGCATTGACTAAATTTCGATAGCGCAAGCCTTCAGGATGCGGCTTAGGATAGAAGGCCGTCACGCGGTCTTGACCGTCGACATCCAATAAATCGCTGTCGTAAGGATGATCGTTAGGATGCACCACCAATGTGGCATCCGCCCCTTTGTTTTGATGAAATAGGACCAATTTCTCTAGATCCATATTCATCATCACATCCCCGTATAACACCAAGAAAGGCTCGGTCAAATTCGCTTCGAGCGCTTTCACTCCGCCCACGGTACCCAGAGGCATTTCTTCTATATAGTACTGAATATCAATACCAAAGCGTGCTCCGTCTCCGCAATATTCCTGAATCTGCTCGTGCAAATGCCCTACAATGAGCCAAACGGTTGTGAACCCGTGCTCCGCTAATAACTCTATTTGATACTGGAGTAGGGGTTTGTCCAATACGGGCATCATCGGTTTAGGAATATCCTTTCGAACCGAGGCCAATCTTGTTCCTTTTCCTCCAGCGAGAATTACAGCTGTCTGCATGGTCTTCAATAGTTTAGGCCAAACCTACGGAATCACCCCCAATTACCACAGGCTGCAAGCCAAAAGCTCACACGAAAAATATTTCACTTTTTTTTGCTCTAACCCTTGATAGATTGAAATTCCATTTTACATTTGCACACCGCAAAGGAAAACTGGTCCGGTAGTTCAGTTGGTTAGAATACAAGCCTGTCACGCTTGGGGTCGCGAGTTCGAGTCTCGTCCGGATCGCCAACAAAAAGAAAGCCCCGAGAGCATCGCTCTTGGGGCTTTTTGATTCCATTTATTTTCGTTTGACTTTTTCCCTGGATTCGTGCAGCTCGCAATACCGTCCGTCTTTTTGAGCAGGGCGGTCGCATTTCGAACCACTTTTGGTCTTAAAGACACATTTACGATACACTTTTTTAGGCCCGTTATCTTTCTTGGTGCGCAAATACGGCAAGTCTTTCGGTCGCTCTGGCAAGCAAACAGAACAGGGTAGGAGCCCGCGCTCTAAGGCTTGGCGCTCATCTACTTTGATTTGACCGTTCTTTAAGTATCGGCACCCGTCAATGTGGTAGCGGGCTCCCGAAGGATTGATCCCTCGAGTAGAGAAAACAATGATTTCTTCCACAACAGTAGAATCCTTGGCCTCTTGCGCATTAACTTTAATGCTTGTGACCGAAAAGACCACCAATACCCATATAATGCTGCGCAATCTCATACGAGCAAAACTATTGATTCTTCTGTTTGTGGGCCAATTTTCTCCTGGTTTCTCACAAACGACTTCTATAGAATTTGATTACCTCCAAGTCGTAGAAGCCCCTAAAGGTCCAATCGGCTTTATGGGTACGGCTGCGAATTACCATGTTAAAGACGGGCCAAGCTATTTTGGCATACGATTGAACAACGCCGCATTGGGGACTCGTGCGGGATATTATACGTTCGGATATCAGGCAGGCACGACGATGGATATAGGAAATAATTGGTCCCTACATCCCAAACTGATGTTCACCACCGGTGGAGGTGCGGAAAGCAACGATGGCTCGGGAGGATTCTTAACCACGGCCTTGCTCCTACAACACCGTACAAATACACTGGAATGGGGAATAGGCGGGCAATACAGCTATGTGAGTACGGGTGTGATTCAAGGCTGGAGCCCTATGTTGAACGTTCGCTTGCACCAAAATTTTGAGCGACAACCCTATGTCGTATCTCAGGCTCAAATCTTTACGAATGTGATATATTCTACTTGGAATGAGCACCAAAGAAATACAGGATTTGTAGGAGTCGGGGGCCGATTATTTGATACACACACCTACAAAAGCGTATACCTCACTGCCGCCGTTACTGACCTAGGAGGGTACATGGACGTCTATGGAGGCTATGGCATCTTTGGTGATTATGGCGCCATCCGATTACTCGGTGAAATCAATGCTGGTACAGGAGGAGGCGGAAAAGCCCCTGCGGGCGGTGGACTCCTAGGCGGGATTCAAGGAGAGCTTCAATGGCACCATGGCGGAAAATTCGTGGGGGTAAGTTCCGGAGTGTTGAAAAGCTTAGACGGACCGTTTTATTTCGGGTTTACAGGATTACACACGGGAATAGATTTTCATTACACCGCTACTCAGAATGAAAACGGCTTCACGCCGATGAATCTCAGCATTGAAAACGGGGTCAGAACGTATCTCGGAGAAGATGGCTTTTCAAACCTTGGCATCGCTTTCCGACTGTACAGAAAAGGTGTGGTCCAGCTTAGAGGCGAGAGTTACTGGGCCTTTACAGACGGCAGAGGTGCCTATGCAGAAGGTTTGTTTGGCTTGCGCCTTCAGCCAAATATTTGGTTTATCGAGACGCAGGTGGGCGCCGGAGCAGGGGGTGGAATTAACCTATGGGGCGCTGCTGCGCTAGCTTTTGTCAATGCGGGTTTTGAAATACCTGTAAACGATTATTGGGATGTTACAGGTCGCGGTATCTACAACGTATATTCCTCTCAGGCATTTCCTACCTATGGGTGGCAATTGGGCATGACCTTTAATATTCCGTTTAATACCCAATTCTGATGCGCAGGTTCTTGCTCCTATTTTTCGTCGTAGCCCATCAATACGTTATGGGTCAAGGGGCTTCCATGACTCTTATGTTTGAGCCATTGGAATCTTCTAATGACATGATGTGGGTGACTCAGCGCTTTGAGTTAGTCAAGGATTATACGAAGACAAAAACCTCCATCTCAGGGGGTTTAGAGACCCAAAGTGCCATTTTGGGTAATTATGGTGGTTTCTATGCCTTCGGATTTACAGGAGGTGTTTATCAATATTTACGTCCATGGGTATTCGCTCATATAGGCGGATCTATAGCCTCAGGAGGAGGTGCAGGTGCCCCGGACGGTGATGGATTAATGTACCGTGGGTATGCGGGTATGTCTATTAAGAGTAAACACGGGACTGTGGATGTAGCCTACAATCACATTAATTTTCCTTCAGGAGCTATTACCTCGAATCATATATCCATCGGCTACACATATGTATTGCCTTATCGAATAGAATATAGCGACCATAACAGCTATTATCCCACCTATTTTGAACTGGTCACGGGGATTTGGTTCTTAGGTCCGGAAGATGCTTCCCGCAACAGTGAACCGGTGCAAAGTGCCTATGCAGGTGTGCGTGTCGGACAGTATTTAAACACCAATCATACCATTGGGGGTGAACTTCAACTAGGGGCAGGTGCCTTGGGTAGCATTGATGGATATATGAATTACTCCATGGGGCTACGCTTTAATACCCCTTCACAACGCCTATTCTTTCGTACGCACCTAGGATCCGGCGGTGGTGGCGGTGTATACACAGGTGGGGGTATATCCACTATGGTAAGTGCTGGGGCCCAGTTTGGCGGGCATCAATTGAGCGTTGGACAATGGACGGCGCTAAGCGATGAAGCTTCTATTCCGTTTGTCTCTTACAGCCGACATCTGGATTTCAAAAGCTCTTTAGGTTTTCATCGCTATGGAGTAGACTACACTTACAATGATTCACGCGAGGTAGCTTTAAAAGTGCTGGTCGGAGCGGGACAACAACGTTCTCCCGGTATAGATCGAAACGGTAATCCATACAATCCTATGTCAGGTATAGCAATGGGACTAGGCATTGAAGCTTGGAGCAATGAGAATTATTCGTTGGATGCCTATGGTCATACGTTCTGGGCGGCCAGTGGCGGCTATGGCGCCTATGCAGAGGGGTTGTTCAGTGCAGCGTTCATGAAAAATGGAGAGACTTTCAGATACGGCGTGGACCTGACTTCTGGCATTGCTGGTGGTGGTGGAATAGAGGTGGGTTCTGGCCTAATGATTGCACCTGGAGTGCAGGTGGAAGGTAAAATTGGACCCTTATCAAATCTCAAAATGAACCTAAGACAAAAATACTTCCCAGGCGGCACCTACAATCCCGTGTATTTTGGTGTGGAACTAATTCAATCCTTGCCTGTTCACTTGTGGTAAGTGCCTAAATTTGCAATATGAAAAAGAT
>CALDGA010000277.1 GCA_937942085.1 uncultured Flavobacteriales bacterium | reverse complement strand
AAGAGGAAGTGGAGCGGGCGGGCTATCAGTTGCGCCGCATCTTGCTCTTCGGCAGCCGCGCTAAAGGTAAGGCGAACCGAGATAGCGATTGGGATTTCTTCGTGATTACCGATAGAGAACCACCCTATCCCGAAATCAGAGATACTGCTACCCGAATTCGTCGGCGCTTCGTGAAAGCAGGATTTTGGGGAGATGTTCTCATCCAGTCGGAGGAGACCGTTGAGCAAAGGAAAGGGAACACAGGCTTCCTGACCTACTATGCTCTGAAAGAAGGTGTTGAGATATGAACGAAGAGGCAGTCTACATTTGGATACACAGAGAAATGTTGCCATGAACCCCGCCTTTCATCGCTGAGTTGACAAAGTGCGTGAATATTAACGCTGGTGCATGTTAGAATTATGTGTGAGCATTCTTTGCCATTGGCGATTAGAGGGAAACAAATTCGCAGCACGGTCTTGTTTCCCTTCCAGCCCAGCGAGCACAAGCGGATTACCATCAAGGTGATTGGCTTTCAGGATAACGAAGTGGTGAGAGTGGTGAATTTGTAAAGGGGGATGCTTATCATGGGTAGAAAGTATGCGAACCCACCAGTTGTGGAAGCAGTTTGTGAACTCCGCCTTACGCCAGATACACCGTGGGATATGACCATTCCTGGCTTGATTTACGAGAGGCTTAAGGATACATTTCCCAATAGAGAGCAGCGATTGATTCAAGAAATTGAACTCACCCAAGGACCAGAAGGCTTTCAACAACAAATTCGCACCAGCGAACGAATCTTGTTCTTTACGAAGGATAGGAAAGTTTTCGTGCAATTAGGACCTCGGCTTCTGGCAATCAATTGTTTGAAGCCTTACCCAACTTGGGAGAAGTTTAAGTCCCAAATCAAAAAGGCTTTTGAGAACCTAAATGAGGTCACTGAGGTTAGAGGGTTACAAAGACTTGGCTTACGCTATATCAATCAAATGGTCATACCTGCTTCACCGACGGAATTGAAGGACTACTTTCAGTTTCACTTGTTCCTTGGTCCAGAACTTCCTCGGAACATGGTGAACTTTATTGCTGGGTGCGAGTTTGCTTACAACGATAAAGATCGCTGTAGAGTTCAACTCATGCCCACTGCTTCTGGTGGCTCGGAAGGTCTTACTCTGATCTTGGACATTGACTACTTCTTGGCTCAACCTAAGGGGATAGAACCAGAACAAGCCATGGAATGGATAGAAGAAGCGCATAGCAAGGTGGAAGAAATCTTTGAAGGTTGCATTACCGACCGTTTGAGAGAGATTTTTGGTGAGGTGAAATAAATGCTTCAACAAACTTACGAGATCCAGAAATCAGCCTATCATTGGGGCGTAAACCGAATAACAATGGCTCAAACGGAGGCGGAGCGTCCCCCTCAGGGATTCGCTGAACTTTTGGAAGCAATTACAGAATTCTTGGTCCTCTCAGAATCCCTGTTCGGATTGTGGCACGAAAAACGCATTGCAGAGATTTCTCTCACAAGGGAAATTGAAGATTTTTTAGGGAGACTTCAGCAGAGAGGGGTTCGGATAAACAGGATTGAAGAGATACGAGAGTATCTCCGTCAGTTCCCTGATATGATTGAGGTAACAGAGAAAATTGTCAGGGAAGCGTCTATCCATCTACCAGCAGAAGCACGGTTTGCTTTGGAAGTATACCAAGACCCAGAAATCAAAGATGAACACCTTGTGCTCTATGTGCGATTCAAAAACTATCCCCCAAATGTGATGGAAGAAATACGAAGTGTTCGTGAAAAGTGCCGGGCTTATCTTGTTGGGAGAAGGGGATGGCTTCACTTGACGACTGACTTCTACCCAGCGGAGTGAGATCAAATGGGATTCAACTGGAACGAGTTTTTAGACCTGGCATGCTATTTGGCTGGACAAACCAGCACTGTATACTCTAAAGAAGCCGCAAAGCGCACCTCAGTAAGTAGATCTTATTACGCTGCCTTTTGCAGCGCTCGCAATTACGCCAAGATTAATCAGGACTTCAAGCCAGGTCAAGCAGCAGAAGATCACAGACGCCTTAGACAGCATTTTAAGGACTTGGGCGGGATTTGGATTGAGGTAAGCGAACATCTTGATGATTTAAGGAAATGGCGCAACCAATGTGATTATGACGATACGGTGCCTGACCTGGATAGGCTGGTCTTAGAGGCAATTCAGATTGCAAAAGAAATCTTGAACTGCTGCAGGTGATGATTCCCATCTCTTCTTGTTGACAATCCCGCTTGACTTTTTCTATCGGTTGCTCATGCCAATTTGTTTACTTTCCAATATTCTGTCTCGATCCCAATCTCCTGGGAAATGAATCTAGCACCATTGGTTCTGTTATAATGATCCAGGGCCTTTATGATAATCCCAGAGCCCAAAATAAGGATCGGTACGTTTGCATACACTACCATGATATTTACAAAATCTGAAATGTACCATAGGTTCCCCAGTTCCAGTCCTGCAAGAACGGTTAGTGCTCCAAAAGGAACGAACACCAATGCTCCCACCGCGCGAATCCCTGTAATAAAGCTTTTGCCCCTTGAAATAAAGTTTCCTGAAATCTCAGCAAAAAGAATTAATCCTACCAATGTTGTAAATGCAAACAAAGCATAACATAGAGAAACAATCATTTTAACGGTAGCATCCATAGAAGTCCCAGGTACAAGATGCTGAATGGAAGTAAGATATACGGTTAGCTTAGCAGATCTAATGGACTCCCATGCAACACCTGCATCTCCCGTCCAAACATGTGCCATAACAACCATAAATGCAGTCATTGTACAAATTATGATTGTATCTAGAAAAACTCCAATGGACTGAACAAATCCTTGCTCACAAGGGTGATCATTATCTGCAACTGCAGCCGCCATGGTAATCGTACCTTGACCCGCTTCATTTGACATCAATCCACGCTTAATTCCTTGTGCCAATGCCACCCCAAAGGCACCACCAAAAATTGCATCCGGTGTAAAAGCACCAGTAAAAACAGCCTTAAAAAAGTAGGGAATCAGCGGGAAATTAATAACAATTAGTATAAGGAGGATACCCGTATAGATTACTGCCATTAAGGGAACCAATAAATCAGTCACTGCAGTAACACGTCTAATTCCTCCGAAAACCGTCATCGCCACAGAAATAACTAGAAAAATTGCAATCCCATAATAAACAACAGATTGACGGTCAAAGGTAGTTCCGGCTACCGTATCTGCAACAGATCCTAGGGCCGTAAACATATGGAAGGTTTGACCTGGAATACTAAATAAAGCATAGATGATAAAGATCCAGGACAACAACACCCCCACCCATCTTTTATCTCCGTAAACTTTTTTACCATAGAAGGGAAGACCTCCTACAAATTGGTTTCCTTCCTTTTCCTTAAATATCTGAGCTAAAACCGCCTCCGCAAAGGCTGTAGCCATTCCAAAAAAAGCAGAAACCCACATCCAGAATA
>CALDGA010000276.1 GCA_937942085.1 uncultured Flavobacteriales bacterium | reverse complement strand
ACCGCCCGCCGGATGCGGAAAAAAGGCTATGTGGGCCGGGTGGTGCACGCCCTCTTCCGGGACGAGGAGCTGCGGTATTTCATGGCCCAAAAGGCGCTTTCCGTGCCGACCTATGACGAGCGCGTCATCTACGAGACGGCTTTGGAGATCGTAGAGGAAAAGCTCGGCGGGTTCCCGTACGGGGTGAGCCTGGTGGGGGTGCGGGTGGCTAGCCTTTCCCATCTCTCCGGGTTCCCCCGGCCCCTCTTCCCCCAGGATCAGAGGAGGGAAAGACTGCTCCTGGCCCTGGACCGGATCCGCGACCGGTTCGGGGAGGAGGCAGTGGTGCCCGCCTCCACCCTGGTCTCCCGGCTCCTTGCCGGTGCCACCGGCGGCATGGGCCGCCAAAAGGAGTTGTCTCTGGAGCTACGTAAAAGTCGCAGACCCTTCAACAAAGAGGACGTAACGCCTCAGAGGTAATGTTAGCGAAGGCTCCAGAGTCGCCTCAAAAATGGGGATTGCCTAACTTCCCACCCCCAAGAAGAGCGGCCTTCACGTCCAGCTAGCAGCAGGGCGTGAGAAGGGTGAGGATTTTTTATCCCCGATAATCTCCCCGGTCTAGAGGAAGCGATCAGAAAAATCTTTCCCGAAGCGGATTGGCAGCTTTGTGGACTTCACGCCGTACGCGATGCCCTCCACAAGGCACGAAAAATGAGAACAGCCAAGTTTTCGCACCCGGGGTTAACGAGCCGACTTTTGCAGCAGCGCCTCCACCTCCTTTCGCTGGGGCAGGGAAGGCTGGGCCCCTTTGCGAGTGGTGGCCAACGCTCCGGCAGCATTGGCCCAAATGATGGCCTCTTCCAGGGGTTTACCTTCAGCGAGAGCTACAGCGAGTGCTCCATTGAATGCGTCCCCGGCTGCGGTGGTATCCACCGGATCAACGCAAAAACCGGGTAAATGAAGAACACCACCTCTTTCGACCAAAAAGGCACCCTCCTTGCCGGCTTTCACGACCGCTTTACCGATACCCAAGGTTAAAAGCCGCTCCCCTGCCTCACTTAGGTTTTTTGCCCCTGTCAACGCCAATAATTCGCCCAGGTTAGGCGTCAAGATGTCGACTCGCTCTAGCGGGAGTCCCGAGATGTCCTGAACCGGGGCTGGATCAAGGATCACGACAGGCCCCTTGTTGGGCAAATGCATAAGCAAGTATCTGAGTGTCGCAAGAGGGATCTCTAATTGGAGAAGCAAAATTTTCGCTTCCAAAAGCTTCGGGAAGACTTTGTCTATATAAGCGATGTCAACATAAGCATTAGCCCCGGGCACATATACGATGGCATTTTCGCCGGCTTGTGTGACCCAGATTGAAGCGATACCGGAAGGAGCTTCCGTTTCTCGCTCCACTGCGCTGACGTCAACACCATTCTCCTGAAGCGCTTTAAGAAGTGTTTCACCAAATTGATCACCTCCGATTTTCCCAAAAAAGGAAACGCTGGCACCCAACCGGGCAGCGGCCACCGCTTGGTTTGCTCCTTTCCCCCCCGGATAACGAGCACAAGAAAGGCCGAGGATCGTCTCACCAGGTCGAGGCATTCGAACAGTTTCCACCACTAGATCCATGTTACAACTGCCCAACACGTTGATTTTCATACAGATCACTTTTGGGTGTATTCAGAAAGCCAAAATAAAATTATGGTGGCGTAGGCTTTAACACAGTTCAAGTAATCACTAATGCTGAGGCTCTCGTTGATTTGATGAGCTAAGCGCATTTCACCGGGGCCCAATATCACCACTGGTACACCTGCGACGTTTTTTAAACAACCCGCATCCACATGGGTTTCGACTCCCCGAACCACAGGATCTAGGCTTATAGCCTGCAATGCATCTATACACGTCACCACCAACGGATGATCCGGATTAATCTCATAACTATCGGCATCTAGCAACCACTTGATCTCCGGGGGATGCTTTTGAAGCCAGGGATCCATTTGGGCCACTTTATTCACATAGTCCTCGATTTCATGCCGAACATTCCCACCTCCTCCTGTTCTATCACGCTCGCTCGGCAGATACTGAATATTTAAAATTACTTTACAGGCATCTGCAAAAGATGTGGGCGAATGGCCCCCCTCGATTTTTGCGACTTCAATGCGACAAGGACGAGGAAGCAAGCGGTGCTTCTTTCTCGGGGATCGTGCCCATTCTTTGTTAAGATATTCTAGCTCCGCTATTAACCTGAGCGCCTTTTCTATAGCGTCAACAGCTCCGCCCTCATTCCAATGCGGGTGCTCCACCTCAATATGCCCGGATCGACCTTTGACCAGAAGTTCGCCCCATAAAATCCCCCGTGAGAGCGGAGCAACAGTAAGATTGGTAGGTTCGCCAACTATGGCCCCATCTATCTTTATCCCTTCTCCCTTAATTTTGTCTGCCAAAGCAAGAGTCCCCATCCCTCCGGCCTCCTCATCCACTACGCTTGCAAACCAAATCTCCCCTGGTGGAGCGATTTCTGCCCACCTCAATGCACCAATTGCCCCTAACATTGCTGCCAGGCCACCTTTCATATCGACTGCCCCGCGCCCATAAACACGTCCATCTTGAACCCGCGCCTCAAACGGGGGACAAGTCCATCCTGAGTCATTGGCCCCGACTACATCTACATGGCCGGCCAGTAAAATGCTGCGTCCAGCGCCTTTCACTGGTGCCTTTGCCAACAGATTTGGGCGACCCTCAAAAGTACGACCAGGGACATACCCTGGCATACCCAGGTACTTTCGGTTGAGATCTTTAGGATCCGGTTCCCAAAGCTCAACATTCCAGTTTAGATTCCGTAAGAAATCAGCAATGAAGTTTTGACACTCCTGCTCTGCTGAACCAACGCTATCTGAAAACACAGGGTTCACACTAGGAAATCTTATGAGTGCCCTCAATATATCAATGAGTTGGTCCCTATAGCTATCCACGGCTGCACACACAGTCCGTACACTTCTCATCAGATCTTTAGGAGGCCGTTTCTCCTCAACGATTTTTTTCATTAGCTCACCTCCCCAGAGACCCATCGAATGATTCTCTCCCAAAGCTTTGCATAGCCGTTCCATTCAAGAAATTGCGGTGGGCACCAGTGTGGCCCTATATCAGAAGTCCACGCTGCACTCCGTCCCTTTCCAACCAACCTAAAAGCCAAAAGCGGATCACTACCACACCTGAAAACAAGCAAACTTCCTTTCTTAAGCAGGGTCTTGTTGTAGCCGAGGAGCGGCGGGAGGTGTTCAGGAAGATCTCCCACTTTGGAAAAATCCGGCCCCTTCTCGGGGATCACTCCCTCAGGACATTCTTTTCGATCGTCATAAGGCAAAAGCTCCACGGGCAATATTTCTTCCACTAGTGTGCCTTTGTAAGCGGCACGGCCATAGATTCCTTGGAAACTATAGTACCCACCAACCATAATGAAACCTCCGCCATCAAATACATAATCAGCCAATATCCGAAGACGATCGGGCCTTGGTTTCCCCTCTAACCACGTATCGGGATGAAGCAAAAGCGAGTTTACCCCAACGTCACTTAGTATAACCGCGTGATAGGGTTTAAGTTCAGCTAAGGAAGAGGGGAAATCAGCTGGTGCCAAATGCCCTGGCAAATGGACTACATCAATTCCTCTTGTTTTAAGGGCGGTTTTGAAATGCAAGGCACCGTCGTGAAAAGTGGTACTCGTAAAGTGGTCCCAACCCTTATAGTGCCGCGCCACTGTTAACCATGTTTCACCCACCAACAAAACGTGCAAATCCCCCATCTTCTCTCACCCCCATCGAATGATAAGTTTTCGTAGGCCTCCGCCTCCTATCACCTGGTTGAGAACTGCTACAAAAACTAACAAAAGGCCAATAATCCCCAGCTGCCACACAGCGTTTACGTTAACCAGCTGTAACCCCATTTGAATCATTGTGATAGCGATTGTAGCCAATAGAGTGCCAGTCAATGTGCCAGACCCACCGTGTATATGCGTTCCGCCTAAAATGGCAACCGCTATTGCTCGTAATTCATATCCCAATCCCGCGTCTGGCCTTGCAGTCAGCAACCACGAGTCCATCAGGATTCCTCCGAGCGCTGCGAGACCCCCGCTTATGACATAAAGCACGAAACGAACCCGTTTAGGCGAAATCCCAACGAGTAAGGCAGTGTGCTCGCTGTTACCCACGGCAATGATATGTTTTCCGAAAGATGTTAGCCTAAGCATAATACCCGCGGGTATAAATACAAAAAGCAGAACTAAAAACTGTACGGGAACGCCAAAGATCAGGCCTTCGCCTAATACTCCGAACTGCTTTGGAAAGCCCGAGAGAGCCACACCTCTTGTAATGCCTAAAGAAATGCCGCTATAGGCGAACATCGTTGCCAACGTAGCAAGAAACGGGGGTATCCCAACGAATGTACATAAAACTCCATTTATCGCCCCTAGGAACAACCCGAGTGGGACCGTGAGCACAACTGCTAGCCAAACATTCACCATTGTGCTCAGAAAATAGAGGAGGACACCTGAAAGACTTAACATAGAACCTACCGAAAGGTCAATACCTCCTCCTCCTGCGAGAATGATAAGCGTCTCACCAAGGCCCAAGATACCAATGATGCCTGTGTATTTGAACATATATAAAAAGTTAGCTGGAACGATAAAATAGGGGGATTTGATTGAGAATATAGTAATGATAACGCCGATAAACATCGTTAGATACAACAGTCTACTTTCGAAAATTCGGCCAAGAGATGGCATAACCGTGCGCGATCGCAAAGCGAGCATTAGGTTCGCCTCCTTTTATACAACAAGTCGGATAAAATGGCAGCAATGATGAGGCCACCGAGCACCAGATAATCCCATATTGAAGGGATCCCGAGCAATACTAATCCATTTTGGAGCAATCGAATAAAAAACACGCCTATAACGCACCCGATGACGCTACCCTCTCCACCCAATATTGAAGTGCCACCAATCACAGCTGCCGCAATTGCTTCCAGGGACATTCCCGAGGCTACAGTCATTTCCACATTTCGGTGTTTCCCTACGTATAGAAAAGCTGCTATCCCTACAAGGACTCCCAACAGCGCATATGCCCCTACAGTGACTCGTCGCGTTCTTACCCCCGCAAGGCGGGCTGAATATTCACTGTTTCCTATAGCCAAGATGTGCCAGCCAAATGGGGTCTTCCGGAACAGAAATTCCAAGCTCATAGTTATCAAAAGAAAGAAAATAAACGGTATAGGTATCCCTAAGACAAAGGTTTTAACAAGCGGATCAAATGTGCGGGGAAGCCCTGACAGCCATCGTGCCCCAACGAGTAAGAAGATTACCGCTCTCCACACATACATTGCACCCAAAGTGACGATAATCGGGAGTACCCCAAAATAAGCAACTACAACACCATTAATTGTGCCAAGAATCCCCCCTGTTATAGGTCCAATCAAAGCAGAGACCCAGGCTGGGTCACCTTGCAACATTGATTTGCCGACAAGAATCGCAGCAACTCCCAAAGCAGCCTCAGCCGAGATATCAATGCCCCCGGTCATCATCACAATAGACATCCCCACACTAAGGAGCCCTAACTCAGGCATATTCCTTAAGATCGTTTGAAAGTTTTTCAGCGTAAGGAAGTGGGGAGATAATACAGAAAAAACGCCTATAAGTAGACAAATAACAGCTAGGAGAGAGACTTGTTTTTGGGCTACAGTAGAGCGGGGGCGTATATTTTGAAGTTTTCTTATCATGGGTTGTCTTATCATGGTCAAAAGCGAGGGGGTGTCACCGACACCCCCTCGCGATATCTCACAGGGGCTAAAAGTCGTACTTGTCGACATTCTCTTTCGTGATGATTAATGGAGGTCCAAGAAGAACGATTTTCTTTTCCGGTATCCACCGGACGGCAACTTCAGGTCTATCTTCAAGTCCGGGTACTCTAAGCTCGATCTCGACAGGAATTTGGTCAAGCGCTACCCCTTGAGCCAACAGCCACCCTACCCAGACGGTGAGATACCCCAAAGCCCATGGATCCCAAAGCACGGAAAACGTCATAGCCCCGCTGTGAATGTAGTCTCTAGCAGTTAGAGGTGACCCGTAGCCAGTGTAGATGATCTTCCCGGTGAGTCCGGCATCTTCAACGGCTTGCCCCACGCCAGGAATCGATGTGGAAGGCACACCTACAATTGCCGCTAGATCTGGATACGCTGTGAATAGATCCATTGCCTGGCGATATGCTTCAGCCGCTGTCCCTCCTGCGTATCGTCTAGCAACGATCTTTAAGCCCGGGAACTTAGCGTTCACATACTCCTCCATAAGATCCATCCAGGTATTTAGGTTAACCGCTGTGGGATAACCCGAGACAAACGCAATTTTGCCTACCGCTTTATAAGGGTCCCCCGGAGAGAGTCGTATCGCAATCCCATCGATGATCGCGCGTGCCAAGTCTTCATTTAATGCCTGGCACACAAATAGCCGCCTTGCCGGACAATTGGGGGCATCGCTATCCGACGTAAACGGAATCAACCCTGCGGCAGCCGCGCGTTCCATAGCAGGACAAATTGATGTCTCATCTAGCACAGCAATGGCGATGGCATCTACGCCTTGGGCAATAAGCGCATCAAATATGCGAAGCTGCTCTGGAGCACTTACATCTATAGGACCTTGGTAGATAAAGTTTACACCAAACCTCTCGGCTGCGGCTTTCCCGCCCGCCTCCATTGCGTTGAAATACGGGATTCCAATTAACTGGGGAATAAACGCAACTGAGATCGTCCGTTCCGCCGCAACTCCCCATATCGCCCAGCCCACCAAAACTGCAAGCACTATGCTCCACAAAACTCGCTTCATGGCTGTTCACCTCCTCACTTTTTTACTCCCATTTCTATCCAGGAGATCACCGGTTGTTCCCTCTCTCACCTCCTCTCCCAACAAATTTAAGTTTTCCAAAACCCCAGTAATTAACTTGACCACCGTATCCTTGTCGAGGTCCTCCACATAGCCTTCTCCGACTACCCGCCCATGTCGCAGCACTACCAACCTATCAACTACTCGGAAGACATGCTCGAGGTTATGACTAATAAAAATCACTGCCTTGCCCTGTTCCCGTAGTCGTCTCACAAAATCGAGGATTCTCTCGCTTTCTCCCACCGCCATTGAAGCAGTTGGCTCATCCATGCAGATAACGCGGGCTTCCAGATTCAAAGCGCGGCATATAGCTATACCTTGTCGCTGCCCACCAGAAAGTTTACTTACTGGAACGTCTAAAGACTTAAGTTCTATAAGCAGCTGTTTAAGCAATTCGCCAGCCCTTTGACGCATTCGACGTTTGTCCAAGATTCGCAGACCCAAAACATTTTTTACAAGCTCGTGACCTAGAAAGATGTTTTCCACAACGTTCATTTTGTCAGCCAGGGCAAGTTCCTGATACACGGTGGCTATCCCGTATTTCCATGCATCCAAGGGGCTACGGAACTCTACGCGCTCACCTCCAATATAAATGTCTCCTTTATCCGGAATGTAGACCCCGGACAGTATTTTGATCAAAGTAGATTTTCCTGCTCCATTGTCACCAACTAGTCCAACAACCTCGCCTTCAAAAAGTCTGAAGTCAACATCTCGCAAGGCGATAACGCCTCCAAAAGCTTTGCTGATCTTTTTCATTTCTACAACTGGTTGCACATACCTGTCTTCAGTATTTGCCCTCACGGCGTCCTCCAAATTTTGAAACGAGCGAATCCCCCTCGATTAATCGCACATTCAGTCGCACATTTCGTAGGTTGATTGAATTGGTGCCCGTCCTCGTGATTAGCCTCATTGCTTCTGCACCGATCTTACACATGGGAACCTCCACTGTAACCAGCTTTGGACAAAAAATCTCAGACCATGGAATTCGATCAAAACCCGTAACACCCACATCATCCGGTACCCGAAATCCACATCCTTCGGCAGCGCGGATGACACCGACAGCCATGAGGTCATTAGCACAAATGATTGCATCCACTTGATGATGCTGAAGAATGTATCGGCCATACTCATAGCCGCTCTCGTAGGTGAAATCTCCATGCAACACAACGACCGGAACAAGGCCCGCCGTTTTCATCTCCTCTTGAAAACCAGCGAGCCGATCTTGAGCTGTGCTCACCTCCTTCGGTCCAGCAAGATAAGCAATTCTTCGGTAACCAAGCCTAATCACATATTCGGTGAGCGCGCGACTGCCCCCGAAGTTATCCGCCTCCACAGTAGGAAGGCCCTGTACCCGCCGATCGGCTACTACAATCCTCACCCCGCATCTAAGAAGCCGTTTGATCCTCTCCATGTCCGGCTTCCCCACCGGAGTGAACACAATCCCCTCCACCCTCTCGGCAAGCAGGATGTCCAAATAGCGCGATTCCTTCTCGACGGAGTGGTTGGAATCGCAGATTAAGGTTGAAAAACCCTCGGAAAAGGCCACGGATTCCACTCCACGGGCGAGAAGTGAGAAGAAAGGGTTGGAGATATCGGGGACTAAGACAGCAATCAGCTGGGTACGCTGTTTGCGCAAGCTGCGAGCCGCCTTGACCGGGATGTACTCAAGCTCTTCTATTGCCTTAAGAATACGAGCCTTTGTCTCCGGGCGCATATGGTTGGTATCGGTTCCGTTTAGAACACGGGAAACAGTGCTCGGCGAAACCCCAGCCCGCTTCGCCACTTCTCGAATCGTCACCTTTCTAGCCATGGTACATCGTTTCCCGAAAACGTTACATAATACTTGCTCAGTGGTCACAAGTCAAGTGGCTAAACACTCGTATTGAAAAAAGAAGGTGACATAATTACCACTTATCGTCGAAGTGGACATTTGTCGAACACAAATAAGTTGGGGCGTCGTGTCTACCGCGCCCGTGCTCGCTACTGTCTCGGGAAGTGTGTCCGTTGGGAAGCATCGTAGCCTTCCCAGGAAAACATGGAACAGAAAGGAGGGAAGGTTACCATGCGGAAGAAAACCCGCGAAGAGATCTTAAAAGAGGTGGAAGAGCGGATCAAGGTCATGGTGAAGGATCCCCTAGAGAGCAGCGTACGCGAGGAGCGGGCCATGGACCTTGAAAAGCATCCCACCAAGGCCAACGGTTACTCCACTCGTGACCTCCTCACCCTCGTCGGCCCTGGGGAGGACCTGCGTGTCCCCCGCGTGCGGGAAGTAGAACTCTATCCCAAGATCCTCCCTTACCGGCGTCGCACCTCCCTGGAACTCTCAGAAGCCATCATTGCTCTGTACGCCGCAGGAGTGAACACCCGCGCCATCTCCCGCTTCCTCGAAGGAATCGATGGCGCCTTCTCCTCGCCCCAGAGCATCTCCCGGTTCACCCAGGTGGTGGAAGGGGAAGTGCACGCTTGGCGGGAGCGTCCCTTATGCGAGGAGTACTACGCGGTGTTCCTAGATGGAACGTTCCTTTCCCTCTACTCAGGGAAAACCGGCGAGGAGCTAGTGTACATAGCTTTGGGAATCAAGCCCGATGGCCGCTGGGAGATCCTAGGCTTTTGGATGTTTGGGGCAGAAGGGAAGAGCGCCAAGAACTGAGAGAAAGTGCTCAAGGACATTTGGCGGCGGGGCGTGAGAAAGGCGAGGATTTTTATCCTCGATGATCTTCACGGTCTAGAGGAAGCGATCCGCAAA
>CALDGA010000275.1 GCA_937942085.1 uncultured Flavobacteriales bacterium | reverse complement strand
CTCTTGGCAACAGACGATATGGGGGCGTAAGTGGCGTTGTAAAGGATACTGAGCGGGCGACCGAGATTGTCCAATCTACCGTCAGACTTTAACCCTACTATAAACTTCATTGACCTGCACCTCCTAACCAATTTATTATAGCGTGCTTATCTCAGAAGTAAAGGGGGTCGCCCGAACTAAATATACCTATGGTGAAGAGAATGTGGTATGCAGTATGTGTATTCATTGGAATTTTTCTGGGCGTCGTTTTCACTTGGGCGGTGGAGCGTCGCCGTTACGAAGTGATGTTGCGGGATTTGGCGACCCTTAACGCTGCTATTGCGGAAATTCTGGACGCTATTGTCGTGGCATTGACGAAACTTGCCCAATCAAACGGAGGGGATGCAGAAAATGAGTAGTGATGATTCAGCACCGCAAGTCCGTGTAGTCATGAAATG
The DNA here is from genome assembly GCA_937942085.1 of uncultured Flavobacteriales bacterium. Classification (GTDB taxonomy): domain Bacteria; phylum Bacteroidota; class Bacteroidia; order Flavobacteriales; family Schleiferiaceae; genus UBA10364. Next base: position 2,857 of record CALDGA010000275.1, on the reverse strand, counting down.
GAGCAAAGGAAACCACAAGACGACGGTAGAAACGATAGAAAAACTGCGGGAAATTAGTGAGCGCATCCATAGGCTGATAGAGGGGCTGGGAAACTATGACCGCAGAAGAGAGACGGCATCTAATAATGCAAATTGAGAAGATTAGGGCGCTCTCCGAGATTATTAAGAAGGAAGGGGTCGGGGGCGCAAGCGCCGAGGAAATCCACTCCGCATTACAAGAAATAACCGAGCGACTGCTACATATATCCGAAGAGGCTGTGGAGATAGAGAGGCAAAGCCCACTGGTGTTGGCTCGTCGCCGTGCCCCAGTCCTAATAGCCACTACCCTCATAGAACTTCTCGTAGCCTTTATCATCATGCCCTTTGAGAAGACGATAGCGAAGTATGCCACTATTTACGCCTTTGCCCCGCTCGTCTCCGCCATTTGCGGTAACCACGGTCTACAGACGGCAGCCATCACAATTCGTGGTCTATCCGTAGGGACAGTGAAAAGTGGGCTGAAAGTTGTGGTGCGTGAAATGCTTACTGGTCTCATTGCGGGTATCATAGTGGGGCTGGTGGCGGGCATTATAGCGTTCCTATCCACTGGCTACTGGGAAGCAATTATGGTCTTGGTCGCAGCGCTTTCCGCTGGTATGTTCACTTCAGGTATTATGGGGGCGGTCATTCCTATGGTGGCGCACAAATTGGGATTTGACCCAGCCATTATTGCGGGACCAGGAGAAACGGCGCTACAGGATTGTGCCTCTTATTTCACCTTCTTGCTGATTTTGACTTTGCTTATAGATTAAATTCCCGCCGTAACAGCGCACCGCCTACCACACAGCCATGCTGTCAGAGGGCAGGCGACGGGGGTTACCCATTAACCCCTGCCCCAGCCACGCAAGACTTGGGAAATGCGTCATAATATTTCTTGAGGCTGTGGTTATACCTAAGAACGGAGGGTCGCCCGCAGCAGCATCTTAAGTAGCCTCTTTATTTCTTCTTTTGGTGTGGTTTCTGGGGGGCGCAGCGCCTCAACCTTAGCCCTAATCTTGTTAGCACAAATGTTCTTGAGATTGCCCCACCTATTTAAGATATTGTTAATTGCTGACCTAAGGTCATTTCCTCCCAACGAAAGAAGTCGGGGTATCTCGTCGTCTATGCTGTCAACTATTTTCCACGCTTTGCTTACGCCATTAGAAATTTCTTTTGTGGGGGCGTCCCAACCCCGCCTCTCCATCTCCATAAGGAGCAACTCAATTGAACCAAGATTCACCCTTATCTGTGAAATGATTTGCGAAAATAGGCTCTCGTCGTCCCCCGTAATCAGACCCTCTTTATCCACTCTGCGCAACTCCCTCTTTAGTTCATCCAAGTCTTCCATCAAATCCTGCGCTATCCCTTTTGCTTCCTCTACTAATTTGTCGTTCTTAAGGTAAGGGTATTCGCCAATTCTTCGCCTTCTTCGTTCCATAGACTGCTCCCCTCAATTATTTTTAGCGCAAGAATTCGTGCAGTCGGCGCACGCTCATCTTTATCCTCTCCTTATCCACTGGCAGCCCGTAATCTTTCGGGTCTTCCGCTTGAGCCAAAGCGCTGATGGATGAGAGGATACCTGCAGCGAGCGCCCGCTCCTCTAACCCAGCCTCATCGCTCGTCGCTATATACCGCAGTCGGCGCACCCCAGCATCGTTCTCCACAAATAAAGGGTTAACGAAAGTTCTGCGTCGGTAGTGATATCTCAAATCCCTCAGCATATGGTAGATACAAATGCGGTTGAGGTAAGTGAAGAAACCTTCCGAGATGCGCCTCGTCTCAAATCGCAAGTAATTCATGTATGTTACGGCGGTAGCCTCAATAGTTCCTTCTAATGGGGGCACGCCGAAGTAAAGTTGCTCTATGTCCTCAGTGATTTCCAATGGTGGGACGGGGTCGGGCAGTATCCACTCTAAAGGTAAGGGAGACAATCTGAATAAGGAGAAGTTGTTAGAGAGGGGGCGCACTCGTTCGGGCGTGATTATCGGGGCGCTGACCCACAAGAATTCCGCTTCGTTCCTCGTCACTAACCATTGCGTTAATGTAGGTATAATTTCTTTGGCGTGCGCCCGCCACAAACACGGTAAATAAGAGTTGCGGTAAGGCAAATCAAAGGAGACGGCTATGGGGGGTAGGATGTGGGGGCGCTGCGCCCATAACCCACCTAACCACATAAACTTTCCCTTAACTTCCGAAGCATCACACACCGCCCGCACCAGCCTCTTAAAAAGTTTCCACTCCCTAAACTTAAGTAAATGTATCGTTATGCGATTTTCGTGTCCGTCCACTATCAATTCCATTTACAACCCTCCTTTCAGGCGCAGCGAACCCACCAATAATTATAACACAGCGAACCTAAATTAAATATGGGTGACAAGAAATGTTCATTATAGACAGTCCTCGTGGCGGTTTACCAGTCTACATAACGGGGTCAGCAAGTAAGACAACGAGAATTTCGCCTGGAGATTGGGGCTATCTCAGATTTGACGGCGTGCGAGGTATAGTTTCCGTAGTGATATCTAACCTGACTAACCCCCAGCCTTTAGACCAAATCGTTAATGGCTCATACATTTGCAAGATATACTCCAAGTCCCAATACACTCAGCCCAACCCATCCCCACCAAACTTTGAGACGGACAATAACGATGTGGTTGCTGTTTGGAAGGACATCTTTGGGTCATTCTCTTTGCTCATGCGTGTGCCCGATGGTGTATCAACTGTCTTCGTAGCCCTTAAGAACACAACCACTTCCGACACCCTTATATTAACCGTTAGCGTGGAAATTTAGAGGTGAGCGCCGTGCTGATAGGATGGGATACCCCACGAGGTGGAATGCCCG
>CALDGA010000274.1 GCA_937942085.1 uncultured Flavobacteriales bacterium | reverse complement strand
TTGTCAGCTTGGTGTTTCAAATGAAGAATTGGTAAATACGATGGACACGTCACCGATATTTTTAGTGTTAAATCTGGCAGCTGCTGCAGCACTATTGATCTGGTCTGTACGAATTGTTCGGACGGGGTTTGAAAGAGCTTTTGGCGGACAACTCCGGCTTTGGCTGCGCCGGTCGACGGACAACCGACTAAAGGCAACAACTACCGGTACAGTTTCAGCGATCTTTCTGCAAAGCTCCACGGCCGTTGCAATTCTTCTTGCGGGGTTCATGGCCGCTGGATCAGTCGGCAGCACTGCAGGTCTGGCAATAATCCTGGGAGCAGATTTGGGGTCTGCGATTGTTGCGCAGATTTTAAACTCACAAATTGCTGTTTTGACGCCACTGCTATTGTTGGTCGGTGTCTTTTTATTTTTGCGCAGCGCTCGACGCAGCATGCGCCAAATTGGACGCATTTTCATCGGACTGGCGCTAGTATTCCTCTCGCTCGATCTTATTCGGGATGCCAGTACACCAATTACAAATAGCAACGCCGCTCTTTCAGCGTTGAACTATTTGTCAGTTGATCCCTTAACGGCGTTTTTTCTGGCCGCTGTTTTTGCTTGGCTCGTTCATTCTAGCGTCGCTGCTATTCTGTTGTTCGCCACTCTTTCCTCAGGAGGTGTGTTGCCACTTGAGGCGGCTTTTGCAATGGTGCTAGGCGCCAATTTGGGCGGAGCGTTCATTGCATTTGTTCTCACTTTACAAGCAAATGTGACAGTGCGGAGGGTCATAGTAAGCAATCTAATCTTGCGAGGCGGAGGCGCTGGATTAACGCTCTTTTTACTGCATCAACTAGAGGGAGCGAAATGGATACCTGGGGCGATGCCGGTTCAGCAGGTTCTCAATCTGCATCTCATCTTCAATCTTGGGCTGCTTTTGATTTGCCTTCCCTCAATAGGTCTAGTCATGCACCTCGCCAAAATGGTCATCGCTGACGCCAGTACCTCAGACGCGGAGTCCAGACACCGATCTGCACTTGACGCTTCTGTCCAGAACCAACCAGCACGAGCTTTCAATTGTGCTCAGCGAGAACTTATTGAAATGGGTAATCGGATTGAGATCATGATACGGGACTCTATGCCACTTTTTACTACCTACGATGACATCGTCGCGCAGCGATTAAAGAAAGAAAAAACAGAAATAGATCGTATGGCTCTCGACTTACGAGTGTATTTGGCAGGAGTGCGCAGTAGCAATCCAAAAGTAGATACCGGAACTCGGGCATTCGACTTGTCAGGTGTCGCTGTAAACCTTGAATCTGCAGCTGATACAATCGCTCGAAAAATTGTTGAACTCGCCAAACGCAAGCAGTCAGAAAATGTAAATTTCTCAGATGAAGGTTGGCAGGAACTGTTGGATTTTTATGATCGTGTTCTAAAAAATGTGCAGCATGGTATTGCGGTTCTAATGACCCAAGACGGTGGAGCGGCCCGCGAACTGGTACAACAAAAAGAGCTAGTTCGCAAAATCGAGAAGAAGTTGGAGCGGACACATCTGATGCGATTGCGTGCAGGTGCCACGGAAACAATCGAAACAAGCGCCATCCACCTAGACCTTTTGCGTGCGCTGAAAATGCTCAATACAGCGTTTACGACGATTGCTTACCCACTTTTAAAAGAAAGTGGCGAACTCCTGGAAAGCCGGCTTTTGGACGCCAATGCGTCTTCGTAATCATAGATCTCCAATTGCAGAGAGCAACGTTACGGTTGAGCTTGAAAGTCCATGAATGTCTGAAACACGCCAAAGCGGTCCACAGTATGCTTATTTAAGTAGAAGTCCTTTAAGATTTTGGGTGTATTATTCATTGCCAATTATATCCATAAACGGCTAACCTTTGTTGGACTCGACCTGGATAATCTGTAACGATTGCGTCTACACCATATTCAATCATACGATCTATTTCCTCCGCCTTATTCACAGTCCAGACAGCAGTCACTAGGTCTAGGTTTTTTGCTCTTCTTAGAGCTTCAGGAGTAATATCTTGCACATTGGGACACCAAAGCGATCCACCTTTCTCGAAAACATTGTCCGGAATGTGGTCTCCAAAATCTTTTATATTTGGACCTACTGAAAGTGATGAATCTTCTCCGACATCAGCAGGGTTGTGATTTATTTGAGTCAAAAACGAGGTTGGGAATTCTGGGGCTGAAGATTTGCATTCTTCTAAAATTCGCCAATCAAAGCTATGCAAAAGTGTCTGATTAATTAAATCAAACTGTCGAACACGCTTAATGACTTCATTCACCAACTTTTTACGAAAGATATCGTTATTTAAGTGATTTGGATCAGATTTTATTTCCAGCATTAAATAAACGTTATTATCACCCAAACTCGCCACATGGGCCAAAAGTTCATCTAACTTCGGCACCTTTATTCCATCAAATTGTAACTGATCCGGAAATCTTTGACCATATTGTGTGCTGCTATCTAAACGTCCCACTTCGAAACATTGCAACTGAGACCAAGTCAAATCCAAAACTTTGGGTTCATGATCTATAAAATTTCCCCCAACATGTTTAAAAGTGGGCGCATGCAAAGCATGATTATGCGTTATTACCGGTACGCCATCAGCACACAAAACTACATCGAACTCTAATAGATTTATGCCCATTTCAATCGTAGATTTGAAACCAAGCATCGTATTTTCAGGAACAACCCCTCGCGCACCTCGGTGTCCCACGATGCGGATTGTTTTGTCTAAACCTCTAAATGCTTCTACCGCGCGATACGAATGATTTTTCATAGCCTTTGACCGGTTGAAGTACAAAACAGGTGTATATTTTCTTTCTCTACCCCAAAGGATTTATTTCGCCCTATTTCGGTAATCTCATGAACACCAGGCATACTTATCGTGATGTCCTCATATGATGAATTAATGTTGCCGTAGAGCAAAGTGTTGGCGCCCAGGGGTTCTGCATTATTGAGAGATACCTTGATAGGTCCGCTTGCAGATGGGACAAGATGCTCTGGGCGAATTCCAAGTGCGACTTTGCCATCTGGCAACGACACTTCAGTCAAAACCAAGTCATTTAATATTAGACTCCCATTCTGAACTTCAGCTCCAAATATATTCATAGCTGGACTACCGATAAATTGTGCTGCGAATAGTGTTTCAGGTTTTTGATAGACTTCTAATGGCGTGCCTATCTGTTCCGCATTTCCATTGTTCATAACTATCATACGATCAGCCATAGTCATCGCTTCAACTTGATCATGAGTGACATACAAAGACGTGATTCCAAGCTGCCGTTGGAGTTGTCGTATTTCTAGACGCATCTGCACTCTCAGCTTAGCGTCCAAATTTGATAACGGCTCATCAAATAAGAAAACCGATGGTTCTCTCACAATTGCTCG
>CALDGA010000273.1 GCA_937942085.1 uncultured Flavobacteriales bacterium | reverse complement strand
GGCATTGTTGGCACGAAATAAGACGTGTAAAGGTAGGGAACGCTAAATTTGCATCCGCAGTACCGGGCAATATGCAAAAATCAGATTTCGAATACGACTTACCAAACTCACGCATTGCCGTGCATCCCTTGTCGGAGCGCGATCAGAGCAAGCTGCTCGTATTCAAAGAGGGCATGATCCGGGACCAATTATTTACTGACCTCACCGCCCAGCTGCCGCCACAGAGCCAACTCATCTTCAACAACACACGCGTGGTCCGGGCTCGCCTTCATTTCGTAAAAACCGAAGGTGCGAAGCCTATTGAAATCTTTTGCCTTGGGCCACACGCCCAAAGTGTAGAGGAAGCGATGAATAGTGTTCATAGTGTCCAATTTGAATGCTTGGTCGGTAACCTCAAACGTTGGAAGGATCACCCACTGGAATTGGCCCTTGAAAATGACACCATTCTTCGAGCGGAAAAAATCTCCCGAAACGGAGCCTATTGGGTCATTTCTTTCACCTGGGACAGCGACCTCGCCTTTGCGCAAGTCCTCGAGTGGGCCGGTAAAATCCCACTGCCGCCCTACATGAACCGCGACGCGAGCTCCGACGATGTCGAGCGTTACCAAACCGTATATGCGCACACGAACGGTTCCGTGGCTGCCCCCACCGCCGGCCTTCATTTTACAGACCGCGTTTTTCAATCCTTGGAAAAAGCGGGCCATAGTAAAGTAGAACTCACCCTGCACGTTGGGGCAGGCACCTTTAAACCTTTGGGAGAAGGAGAAATCGAGGCACACCAGATGCATGACGAAGAGATCATCCTATCTCAGCAATGGCTCGAGGAGTATTTAGGACACCAAGGGCCAAAAATTGCCGTCGGCACCACGAGCTTGAGAAGCTTGGAAAGCTTTCACTGGATCGGCGCAAAATTGATAGAAACCGGAGAGTTGAGCCCCTTAGGTCAATTCGAAGCGTACACCCTCAACCCCTCCTTGACGGTCACCCAAACCTATTCAGCCCTGCTCGACGCTTTGAAACAGCGTGGCATTATGGAATTGGCCCTACACACCCAGCTCATGATCAAACCAGGCTATTCCTTCAAAACCGTCAAAGGCATCGTTACTAATTTCCATCAGCCCGGCTCCACATTACTGCTTCTAGTAAGTGCGGGAGTGGGCGAACAGTGGCGCGACATTTACACTCATGCCTTAGATCATGATTACCGTTTTCTGAGCTACGGAGATTCTTCTTTGTTATTATTTCAAGGAAACTAACAGCAAGATTTAAGGTTCCGGGTTCGTTGATTTTTCATGTTGAAATCAATCCTGTTCCTACTCCTTCCTTACCTAGCCATCAGCCAACCTGTACTCTTCTACAACGTCGAAAACCTATTCGACACCGTTAATGATTATGGACATGTCGACGAGGACTTCCTGCCCGAGGGTCCACGTCAAAACAACAGCATGACCTATTGGCTCAAAATCCGCCAAACCGCACGCGCATTGCGATTGGCATACGTTCAATCGCCTGCACCCCCATTGGTCATAGGCCTCGCCGAGGTGGAAACCTACGGCGCCTTGCTAGCCCTAAGTCGGCATGCCGCACTGCGTTTATTAGGTCCATGGCAACCGGTGCTTTACGACAGTCGCGACTCAAGAGGCATAGATGTCGCTGCCCTAGTACATGAAGAAGTCATGATTCTTCAATCCCAAACGCTTCGAATGCCAGAGGAATGGCATACAAGAGATCCCTTATTCTTGCGTTTGCAATGGCCGGATTCCACCTTGTCCCAACTCGTTTTCATCCACCTACCCTCCAAACGGGGCGGCGCCCAACAATCCCATCACAAAAGAATGAGGGTGCTCGAAAAAATAATGAACAGCCTAGATACCTGTCAAACGCCTACCCTGCTCGCCGGTGATTTCAATACCGAACCTACCAGTAACATCATAGCATTAGCAGCGGAACACGGATGGGAACTCGTCACCACGAGCCGGCCCCAACAAGGCTCTTACAAGTACCGCGGACGTTGGAATAAACTGGATTGGGCCATGGTGAAAAACGGGGAATCACAAGGGGAAATTTTAGCACCTGATGCGCTTCTTGAAAACGACAAAAAATGGGGCGGTAAGAAACCAAAACGCTCCTGGATAGGACATAGATTTTCTTTCGGATACTCGGACCACCTACCCGTTTACTATTTAATGTGTGGGAATTAGGGTTTTTTCGATATTTTCGTAACTCAAATAACCTAGAAATGAAAAAATTAGTAGCATTTGGCGCTATCGTAGGCGCTCTATTTATGACCTCCTGTGAGCCAAACGGCCCAGCAGTTGAGCCTGCCACCTACCCAGGTGACTCATTGACCGTGAGCAATGCTGCCCGTCCATTGGTAATTGAAACTACCGGTGCATGGTGTCAGTACTGTCCAAACGGAGCTGAAATCATGACCATCCTTGACGGTGTATTGGGAGATAGCGTAGTATTGATCGCGAATCACGTGGGTGATTGGTTCTCTACGGATAACGCTGCCTCTGCTAAGTTTGACGATAACTTCCCTACTTCAGGTGTACCTAACTTCTACGTGAATAACACGGACGTAGGTCAGAGCCCTACTGCCGCTGCCGCTGCTGCTACCCTAGCAGAAGTTGCTTTCGGTTTGGAAGCTGATGTTGAAAACACTGGTACGAAGTTCATCGTTTACCCACGCGTGAAAGCATTGGAAACGAACCTTGATAACGTATACATGATCCAATCTTACTTGTTGCTCAACGGTGTTGAAGCCAAAGATTACGGCAACGGTGTTGATTTGAACCAAGTAAGTTCTTTGCCTAAGGTAAGTACTGGTTCAGGTGCGACCCCAACTACTTGGGCACAAGATGCTGCCTTGGTAAACGGAACACCGCTGATCAAGTCTGGAACCATTTACACTCACGACGAAGTATTGTACCGTCACGCGACAGCAGCTGTTATTGGCTGGGTAGAGAGCGACGATGCAAACACTGCTGATACTTCAATGGTTTCATTGGGACCATGGGGTATGAACTTAGGAGATTTGAACCCGCTTGGTAATGCATTCGCTGCGGGCGATGTGTACGGTACTCGTTACACACCAATGCAGTTCCACATCGACATCCCAACACTTCCTTTCAACGCTGATTTCAGTGTTGCGACCATCGTTTGGGAATTGCGCCAAGACGGCTCAGGAGATTACGATTACGTAAACGGTGTAGTGACTCACATTCACTAAGCCGACTCGATAAGCTTACAAAAGCCTCGCAGGAAACTGCGGGGCTTTTTTTATCAAACCACTATGTCATTCCTGCTCTCCCTATTTCTGACGTTTAGTTGTTGTTTGGAACCGCCGCAAAGCGAGGTTCCTGAGAACGGCACCTACATATACGAGGTAGCCTTTGCTGAATGGGACGGAAAGACTATAGGTGATGAGATCATCGTTGTTTTGAAAGACGGTCACATTACCCTCAAAGTATCAGAGAACAGCAATGTTGTTTGGATAGGACTCCACCCCGGTGATATTATTGAGGAGGGTACACTGCGAAAACATCAAAGCGGGCAATGGATCATCAGCAACGATGAGAAGGACGTTCATCTCGAAGAGATCGGCGGGTGCACAGGAGGACCAACCATCATAAACTTTGAGAATCAAAGCATCGAACTATGCTAAAAAAAAAGCCCTGCTCTTAGCGGGGCTTTTTGCAGGGAGAAATCCCAATTATTTTCTGCGTTGCGAGCGATTCAAATTCTGCTGGCGTTGCATCTCTTCCAAACGAGCTTGGAATTTACTTTGCTTTTTAGGCTGTGCCTTTTTCGCCTCAATCTTTGCCAAAATCGCTTCATCGTTCACACTTCTGCGGATGGCCCATTGCATACCGAAGGTCACAATGTTAGAGAGGAAGTAGTAGTACGTCAAACCTGCCGGGTAGCTGTTCAACACAAACATGAAAATCAGCGGCATCAAGTACATGATTACCTGCATCTGCTTCATCTGCTCAGCACTTCCTGTAGAAGCCGTCATGCTCTGGTTCATGCGGGTATACAAAATGGTTGAGCCCGTCATCAACAAGGTGAAGATAGAAATGTGGTTACCGTATAAGGTGCTCAAGATTGGAATGTGTGATTCCCAAGAAATCAAGGCATCATAAGTACTCAAATCCGTTGCCCAAAGGAAACTCTGCCCTCTCAACTCGATGGACGCAGGGAAGAATCGGAACATGGCAAACAGAATAGGCATCTGAACCAATACTGGAATACAACCACCCAATGGATTCACCCCAGCCTCACGGTACAGGGCCATTTGCGCTTGTTGCTTACCCATGGCATCCTTATCCCCAAACTTCTCGTTAATTGCTTCAAGCTGTGGCTTCAACACACGCATCTTCGCCATTGAACGGTAAGAGGCAAAGGTCAGCGGCGAGAGCGCTCCCTTGATGATGAGTACCATGATCAAGATGATGACCCCGTAGTTCCATCCGTAGCCGTCCAACCAGTTAAATACCGGCACCACGACCCCGCGACCAATCCATCCGAAAATTCCCCAACCGAAGTTGATCACCTTCTCGTAATCTTGACCCTGTTCTTTCAGCGTTTGATAGTGGTTAGGCCCTAAATACACCGAGAACGGCAAGTTG
>CALDGA010000272.1 GCA_937942085.1 uncultured Flavobacteriales bacterium | reverse complement strand
ACAAATTGCTGATCGGAAGTGTTGTCAATGTAAATGCCACGAAAGCGAAGCAGCCGATTAGGATCTGTGGGGTTGTTGGGGTCAAAGTAATTGAGCACATAAAAGCCATAGGTGGGAAATATTAAGTTGTCGTCGTTAGGATCGTTGTCCAGCGTTGGAGTTTGTCCAGCCAATGGGTCGGGTTGGCGGTAGTAGCCATATTGGGAAGCGGGTGGGTTGGCATCCCGTGTTTGAGCGTAGTAAGTGTTCAGGTCAATGGTAGGGGCAGGGCGAGGTGCGACTCGGCGAGGGAAGTTGAAAACCCAGCGAACGGGTAAGGTTCCGCCAAGTCGTTCCCAACCGTCCATGTAGCGAGGAATACCACCGACGGGGAAAATCTCAAATCCACTGCCTGGCGGTGTGCCAGCGTTGGATGGTTGCGCGAAACCTTGAAACCCGTCGTCCCAGTCGTAAACGAGCACTTGAGTTTGCAGGTCTAAATGCAAGATGGAGCGCGCTGCCTCTAAGACAGTCTGCGTAGCGGAAAAGAAACTGGTCATCTGCAAAGCACTTGTGCCATACCAAAGCAAGTCGCTATTGATGCGGACAGCACTGGTGAAATTGATTATCCTGTTTAAGATGGGCAATCGTCCGGCGCCAAGCCATGTCCGTAAACGAAGCCATTGAGGACTGCCAGTTGGGATCGCGATTGGTTGCAGAGGATCTCGCTCGGCATTGACCCAAAAGTTTTGATTTAATCGCCAGTTGATGGCTTGTCCCAAGAGCATGTCAGGAACACCATCATTGTTGACATCCAAAAGCAGCGGATCAGGATTTCCTTCATTTTCCGCCGTCACCCCAACCCAATCATTATTAGTAGAAGGAAGAGGCTTATGGGCGATAAAACGACGATAAACTGGGGAGTTAGGACGAGGTCGTCCAATGCTGATGATTTTAAGAGTTTGCTGATCAGGCAAATATTTGACCTTGAGCAGGAACGCTCCAGAACCAGCGACATTGCCCAATAAGTCCACAACTTGCCTTGCAGCGTATTTACCATACCAGTCATTATCTTTGTCGGGGCGGTGCCATTGGCGGGAACGCTCAAACTCATCAAAATCCACCAAAATAGATGGTCGCCAATCAGCGCCTTTTTCAGTTAGTTGCTGGTCGGCGAACGCCAACCCTGCTTGAGCGAGCAATAAGGCTTCTTGTTCTTCACGGGAGCGCTGTGACAAGTTCATGGAGTTTTGGACGAAAAGGATGAAACCTGCCCCAACGGCAGCGACCACAAACATAATGAGCGTCGCCAGCAAAACGGCTTGACCTTTCTTTCGCGCAAAGGGCAAAACGCAGGGAAGTGCACCACTATCTCGCCTCACAAACCGAGTTCTACTTTTTGCGTTCAATACTTTGTTTTGTTGTTTACTGAACATTGGGCAACACCACCCTTACTCGTCGGCGAATGAACAAAGACGGGACATCGGTCTCATTCGGGTTGCCACCTTTTATGCGTGCCCCAGGTGTCGGTTTACGGAGGACCATTTCAACAACGACAGCGACAGGTTTGCGGTCACGATATTCAATTTTGGATCGGCGTTCAACAGTAAAGCGCAAATCGGCAACATCAATATCGGGCGGCGTTAAGGCGTTGAAAGAAATCAAACCACCATTTTGTGGCGGCTTATCTTTTGGCAGCCCGCTCAAATCCGCCATAATCCACGCTCCACTGACTATCCACCGTCCTTGAGCATCCCGCTGTTGAGGTTCGGGAGCAATATTAGGGTCAACTCTCCAATGGGCGCGAAAAATTTGGCGGCGATTGGAAGGTTGGTCGCCTGTGTCCATGTATCGGAACGGGCGAGATGGGTCACCAAGGCGAATATAGTAGGTGACGACAGTGTAAGCCTGTCTCCAATCGCCTGGAGACAAAGTGTCATCTTTCACGGAGCGAACAACAAAATCAATGCGCGATAATGTGTCGTCATCGCCAGAGACACCATCAAGCAAATCTAAAGGTTGTCCGTTGATGTCCACTCTTTCCTGTGGCATGACTTCAATCGCTTGAACCAACTCCCTAACCATGATCTCCAGTGCGTAATCGGCAGCGTTTTGAAGTTCCGCCAAGATGCGACCTCTGCGGGCGTTATCAAAGGCTTGGGTCATCGGGATGAAAAGCAAAGTGAACATAATGGACAAAATGCCGATGGCTACAAGCAGTTCGGTAAGAGTAAAAGCGGGCGAGCGCGCAAGCGCATGAGTGGGCAGGGAAACAAGCCCTTGCCATGGTTTTCCCGCTATTTGCGTTTTTGTCGGCTCAATGCGATCTCTCTTTACCATCTTCACTCGCCTCACTGCTCTGTCGGTTTTCGTCGCCAGTTTTCATTCGGCGTTCTCATGGCTTGAATGCGGACGCTGCCGTCAAAGTAAAGGACGACATCAGCAGGGACACCACCTTTGGTGTAGTTAGGAGTCGTTGTGTTGGGCATATACCTGTGGTGCACGCACCAAGTTACTACAGTGTCGTCAGCAGGGAAAATTGGAAGTGGAAAGTGGGGACTGGTGTTGCGGACGCCTAATTGGCGGAACTTGTCAGGGTCATTGCAGTCCTTAGGGTTGGGGCTTGACGGATGACAGTTATCGCTGGGCAAAAATCTGGTGATGGAGTAAGTGGGCATCCCACCACTTTGCAGGCACAAAGTTTGCTGTGAGCCTGTGTAAGGCAAGGAAGGCGAGATAAAACCAGTGCCTATATCACAGCCTTGATAGGAACTGTAAGACGGTGGAACACCAGACGAAGAGAACTGGTTCGGATCCGATGGGCAAATCAATACTCTTTGGCTTCGGACATATTCCCTGATAGCCCCCAATCCGAGGAAAGTGGGGTCAAGTGAGTTGTCCGAAGTCGCATCGGGTGGGTCTTCATCGACACGCTTGTCCCCGTCGTTATCAATACCGTCAAGAGGGTCTTCATCAAACCTACCGTCTTTGTCGTTATCTAAACTGTCGTAAGGTGAAGCAGGGAAGCCGTCCCAATCCATCATGTAAAGGCGCAAGGCTCGGTGAATGACTTGCAATCGGTTCTGACATTCAAAAACCTTTCGCTGCTCTTGGGACGGGCGGTAGAAAGTGAAGAGCAACCCCATCAAGATGGCAATGATAGCAACGACTGTCAAAAGTTCGGTAAGGGTGAAGGCGTGGGAGCGTGCGGGCGTGTAAGCGTGTAAGCGTGTTGGTGTATTGGCATATGGGCGTGTTGGAGTGTTTTGCTCCGATGCTCCGATGCACCGATGCTCCGATGCTTTCGCTCTCCTTTTCTCTTTGTCTCCTTGTCTCCTTGTCACTTTGTCACTTTGTCTTCTTATCATTGCCCTCTCACGCTCCTAAGGCAGTGCGACCTGAGAAGGTGAAATGATTGTGATCAACTCTATGAAATCGCCTTTCCTGCGAGGCGGTGCTTCCTGCCAGAGTGAGCGACCAGACATTCGGATTAGAACAGAAGCGTTATGAACGG
>CALDGA010000271.1 GCA_937942085.1 uncultured Flavobacteriales bacterium | reverse complement strand
TCTCGCATAGGAATTGACTGCTACAACAATAATTGTGATGATTAAACCAAGGAAGGTTAATAAGCCCATAACTCCTGATTCCGCTAACGGACTAAGGTATTCACTGTGCGCATTGCCGCGGTTTCCGGCATTGGTAGAAATGATGGTTTTCTCAGAAGGCTTTTGATACGGGGCGTAAAGGAACATATAGGTTCCAGGACCGTGGCCCAGGATGGGTCGGTCCTTGAACATACGTATAGCGGAGTTCCATCTGTTGATCCGCTCGAGGTTGGAGGCATCGGTACTTACGTTGGTCACTGAGGCCACGTGTTCGTTGAAATGATCGGACGAATCGGTCGTATTTCGTTCAAACTTCGAAGAGATCCAAGAAAAATTCAACGCGGCGATTAAGACCGCAATACCTGCGAGGGACCATACAGTGGTTTTAGACCAGCGAAATAGGTACACCAAATACACAGCACCTGCGCCTACTAATGATAGCCAGGCGGCGCGGGTATAGCTTAATACTGTGGCTAAGGTTAGGATGGCGAGCATCGCGCCGGCAACGGCGTTGAACCCCCAACTGCTCTTTCTAAAGGTGAGGTAGAGGGCAGCCGGATACATCATGGCCAGGACGGCGCCGTAGGAGGTGTGCTCTTTGAACAGCGGGAACATGACCCAAGTGGAGGTCTTCTTGGTGAAGCCGTATTGGCTGTGAATGACGAGGGTATAGATGGCCGCGACGCTGAGGGTAATCATGAAGAGCCACAGGAAAGTGAGTTTGTTGCGGTCACTCTTTAAATACAAGTGGGCCAACACGAAGTAATAAGGCACAATGAACCAAATGCGTGTGGCCAATTGCTTCAGTGATACCAAAGGCAATTGGGATGTGATGGCCGTAAAGAGCATCCAAGCCAAATAGATGTAGATGGCGATGGAGATGGGGTGTTGTATGATTTTGCGATCAAACTCCCCAAGTAGGGCCATTTTGATCAGGGCGATGAAAGTGACCAGCACGAGCATCGGCTCGGTTGGCAAGGAAAGGCCAGCTCCTCCGGTTAGATCCGTGAGGTTGATGGAGATTGGGGTGGCAAATACGATGAACCACATGGCCCAATCTAATCGGTACAAGGTCATCCAAACCACCAACAAAGCTGGCGGCACTAGGAAGGCGTACCAAAATTCATAGGCAACGGCCACACCTACCAAGGGCAAGGTTACCAAAGCTATGATGGCGAGCCAACGATTTGATATTTGGCTAATGCCCAACACGGGTTAGGACTTGCCGCGAAGTTCGTTTAGGGTGCCTTGAACCATCAAGAAGAATGCCATCAAGATGAAGGTTGCGAAGCCCACTGCCAAGATCAGGATGCTGCGTTTTGGATACGTCTTGCGCTCTGCAGGACGTGCGGCATCAACTTTAAAGGTGGCAGGAAGGTTTTGGTTGACATCCACTTTCGCTTGGTCAAACTTCGTTTTCAACTTCACCTCTTCCTCTTTGAGTAATTGGAGTTCATCGCGGATGGCGACATACTTACCCCCATATTTTGCGAGGGTATCTAGGCGACGTTCCAATTCCTTGATGCGGCTCTGCGGCGCACCTTCAGCGAGGGCGATAGCATACTGCTCGTTGAAGACGGCACTCTGACTTTCGTAGTCGTGTACCCCTTTGTAGCGCAGTTCGGTGATCTTATCCTCCATGTTTTGGATCTCCCCTTGCAAGCTGTGGTATTCGTTCTTGACGATTTCCAATCCCATTTCGGCACGGCTGCGGGCCACGCGGCGCTTCACCTTGTCGACCAGTTTTGAAATGTAGTTCGCAATATCAGCGGCTACTTGCGGGTCAGTATCTAGGACGTTGATTTCGACAGACATGAATTGGGTACGTTGGAACTCAATCTTGTTCTCGTACTCCTTGAAGAGCTTCGTGCGTGGGTAATCTGAATCCGGATCAATGTCGTAGTGGTTCATCAAATCGAATTTCTGAATCACACTGTCGCGGATTTCTCCGGAGCTGAGGATTTGCAGCAACTGCTCGGCCTGTTGTTCATCGCCGTACTCGAAGATATCCTCATCGCCGTAGCCGTTGGTTTGTGGCAAGAGGGCCTTGGATACCGAGTTGGTGGTCGATGGGAAAAGGATGACCTGAGATTCGAACAGGGGTTTGATGAATTGGGGACCGCTGAATACGACCGCAACTACCATGGCTGCAAACGGCACGACCATTAGTTTCTTCCAATGGGTGTAGAAAAACGAAATCAAATTAGCACTACTGTATTCCATAGCTTATTTCCAGTGAGTTAAATTCAAATTTAGTAGAGTGGCCAATTCTGCCATCTCCTCATTATAATGTTGTTTCAACCAGCGGGCGACATCGTCGTCTAAATCCGGCGCCTTGGCCTGCAGCACTTTTTTCATCGCGCTGATCATCTCCTTCGGCAGTTTCTCACGAATGGGCGCCACCACCCGCATGCCTAGGGCATTCATCTTCGGGTATTTTGGCACGGAACCTTCGTTTGTCGCCTTCGCCTTGGTTGCCACAAAAGTAGGCAAGTCCAAGAACTCTGTAATGCGGTTGAGCACCTTCTGTGGAGTGTTTTTCAAATCTTCGTGAAAGACTACCAACAAATGCTTTTCGCCAAATTTCTCTTTCCAGCGTTTGAGCTGCTGTGCATAATGGCCCAACTCCAAATAACACTCATCCCTACCCCACTGAGCTTGCTCTAGCGCCGCCTCGCGTTGGAAGGCCGCCAATGGCGCCTCGCTTTCCATGCCATACTTCAATGCCATCGTATAATGACTCCAAGCGCGGTCGATGGGGTTGCGCAATAGGACAATGATTTTTGCTTTGTTATTGTAATGGGCCAATTCTTTCACGGCCGGCGCACTATACAAATACGCCGTGGACGCATCCAAAATATGCGTGGCCTCGGGCTTTGCTACTTGGGCTTGTTGACACAATCTGTGGTAATGACTGCGCTCTTCGATAAATCCAATATGACGTTCCTTCAATTCGGCCTCAGCAAAATAATCCGCCTCGTTCCATTGAATCAATCGCTTGTAGGATTTGGAAAATACTTCGGGGCGCAGGTCCGTGCAGAAGTGTCCGGGCTCCTTGATAGACATGCCGGCAATCTGTGGGTGCTGGGCCAATATATCTGCCAGTGCGGTGGTGCCAGCTTTGGCGGCGCCAATGAGGAATACATTCGCTGTAGCACTCATGATCGACTTCTTTTCGCCAAGAATGGCACGGTGATAATTCCATGGAAACGGTAGACCAGCACCCCCGCCCAAATATTCCAACCTACCATGGTCAAGGCCGTGGCGACGGCTGCCCCTCCCGGTCCGAAGGCAGGAATGAGCATAGCGTTGAGGATAATATTTAGGGTAGCCACCACGAGCATGGTGTTTTGCGCACTTTTCTCGTAGCCGGTCATGTTCAAAATGTTGAGTACGGGTCCTGCGAAGGCATTGGCTAATTGGCCACTTGCTAAAATCACCAACCAAGGATAGGCGGCCCAGGGATCATTGACGCCAAAGAGGCCGATGAGGAAGGGTCCGAGGGCGATGATGCCGAGGAAAATAGGACCCGCAGTAACCAAATTCAACGTCGCGATGCGTTGCGCGAGCAGTGACATGTTGGAACCGCCATTGTGCAGCCCCGAAATCATTGGGGCAACGACGGTGTTGAGGGCGAATTGGGCAAAGGTGATGAGGGTGGCAATCTTGAAGACAATGCGGTACACGCCCACTTCATCCTCTTCGAGGAAATAACTGAGCATGAGGGTATCGGACCAACTCATAACCAGGAACAGGGCGGAAGAGACCAACATTGGGGTGGCCACTTTCATGAGGTTTCCTGCGAGCGCTGCGCCGCGCCACGGCTTGCGCTCGCACAACGAAATCACGTGCACGGTGGAGAGCAAGGCAAAAGCGCTACTAATACCGAGGAGGAGGAACAAAGCGAATTGGGCACTGCCCTCAGCATCAAAACCCGCGCTCTCCATCGGTACCCACCAAAGCAAGGCGGCGAGGATGAGGTATACGGTCCCGTGCTGATTGATGCTGAACAACACCGGCTTGTGCAATCCGCGGTACGCCTCCGCATTCAACAACATGAGAGTGAACGGCAGGGCGGTCAGCGATGCAGTGCGCAAGACGCCCACTGGAGTTTGATTGAAAAAGAATTCGGTCAGCGCTTCGGCGGCGAAGAAGGTCAAGATGGACAGGGCGGCGGTAATGGCCAGCACGCGTACAAATATGTGTCCATAGAGTCCGCGCGATGGAGCATCCCCAAGCTCGGTTTTACCCAATTCCTTCACCAACACCGTATCCAATCCCCAGCGCCCCACCGTCGAGGCAATCAGGATCAGGGTGAAGGCCACCTCGTATACGCCCACGGCCTTCTCACCTCCCGCTTGGCCTAAAGACCACAGCAGCACATAGCCCCCTAGGGCGCCAATGATTTTGAAGATGAGCACGACGCTGCTTCCCTTGGCTAAAGTGGCAGCCGTGGGATCCTTTAAGAATTGAAGGATACGCTGAATCATGGTTGTGTAGCGAGTTGGGTGCGAATATACCGCTTATCTAACGCTACAGCGGCGCACTTTTGTACATTTAAGCCATGAAAATTGCGGTGAACGTACGGTGGCTTTTGCCAAACAAGCTCGAGGGCACAGGGATATACACCTTGCGCATGCTCGAGCAAATCCTACCCGCCGCAATGGAACACGAATTTCTGCTGTTGTGGGACCGCCCTTCTGCGATGAAGGGAATGAGGGACCAATTCTCTTTTCTAAACGCCCCCAACATCACCCACAAGCTCGTCCTCCCTCCTGCCCGCCACCCGTGGTTGTGGTGGTATTGGAACAGCATAGGAGTTCCGGCTGCCTTGAAGCGTTGGGGTGCCGCGCGTTATTGGTCACCGGACGGTTTGCCCGCCCGCACCAAAATCAAACAATGGCTCACCATCCACGACCTGAATTTTGAGCACCACCCGGAATGGGTTCCGCCCCATGTGGGACGTTATTACCGTACGCACATCCGACGCGGCGCCCGCATGGCGGAGCAGCTCTTTACCGTGAGCGAGTGGAGCGCGAGGGATTTGGTGGAGACCTATGGGGTCGCTGCCGTGAAGATTGTGGTGACGCCGAATGCTCCTCAGCGACCCATGTCACCTGGAGGGTCTCGCTTTGAAGAAAACTATTTTTGTGCCGTAGGCGCCCTCACCCCCCGCAAGAATTTGATTACCCTTTTGAAGGCTTGGGACCTGTGGCTGGACAAGCATCCGGAGCGCCGAGGCTTCCTTTTGAACATTGCGGGAAACGCTCATTTTAAGGATCCAATTTTCGAAAGCGCCATGGGCGAGCTGAAACACTTGGACACCGTGAAATGGCTGGGAAGGTTGGAAGACGATGCGCTGGAACAGCTCTACCGCGGGGCCATAGCGTTCTGTATGCCGAGTGCGATGGAAGGGTTTGGCATACCCGTAGTGGAAGCCATGCAATGTGGCACCCCCGTGATGGCCTCAAATAACAGCGCCTTGACGGAGGTGGTTGGAGATGCCGGGATGCTGCTGCCCACGTTCGATGTCGAAGCTTGGGCCGAAGGGCTCGAGGCGATGGCCGGCGGGTCGGAGGCCGAAGGCGGGGAAAATTGGTCTGAAAAAGGATTGATCCGCGGCGGGCAATTCACTTGGTCGGCAAGCGCCACCCCTTGGCTCGAAGTGCTAAAATCTGCAAGCGAATGAAGCTTCAACACAGTCCCATAGCGGTCATGGAGGCCGGCACTGACGAGGCGGGACGCGGCTGTTTGGCAGGGCCTGTGACGGCAGCAGCGGTGATCTTACCGCCGGATTTTAAGAACGATTTATTGAACGATTCCAAGCAGCTCACGGAGAAGCAGCGCAACCTTTTACGCCCCTTGATTGAGAAGGAGGCCGTGGCTTGGGCTGTGGTGCATGTCGGGCCAAAGGAGATTGACGAGATCAATATTTTAAACGCCAGCATCTTGGGCATGCACCGGGCCATTGAGAAATTGGATGTGGTCCCCAAATTCATTGCTGTGGACGGCAACAGGTTCAAACCATATGGGGATATTCCCTACCACTGCCAGGTCAAGGGGGATGCTACCTATCAAAATATCGCGGCCGCGTCGGTCTTGGCAAAAACGTATAGGGATGAGCTGATGAGAGAATTGGCCACCCAACACCCACATTACCAATGGGAGCGCAATGCGGGCTACCCTACGAAAGCCCACCGCGACGGCATTCGAGCCCATGGCGCATCGCCCCACCACCGCAAAAGTTTTCAGTTGCTCCCGAGCCAATTGAACCTCTTCGATTTGTGAAAAACTGACCCTCACTAACTCACTACTTGGCGCGGTAAAAATGTAGCTTTAATCAAAAATTCAGCTATGCGTCTCGCCTCCCTAAGCGCCCTTATTTTGGCATCTGCCCTTTTGGTACAATGTGGCCAACCCGCCCCTCCTACCAAGGCCACTTCTTTGCTGCCTATGGATGCGCCTCTGTATGTGCGCATCAATGATATGCACCAGTTCGGCGAGACCAGCGACACCCTTTCCATTTCCTACCTAAGCGCTATTCCAGCGCATACCTTGGAGCAGTGGAATGCGGGGCGTTGGACGGGAGCGCTCCTCGCCTCAGGCGCCAGCAGTTTGGATTGGGTATGGACCACTGAGCACGACCTCACCCCATTCGTCGGCGCTCCCACCACCTTAGGGAATTACGAGGTCTTCACCTTGGATTCGATGTACGCCTACAACGACGGGCCAAGCTGGGTGATCAGTGCCAGTGAAGGCCTACTTCAGGATATCATCAACCAACGCACCGCTGGCTATTCCTTGATGGGCGATGGCGGATTCAAAACCTTGTGGGACAACGCGTCCAAATCTGATGATGCAAACGTTTTTATTCAGCACAAGGAAGTGGCCAGATTGGGCTCACATTACTTTCAACAAGATTGGAGCTGGCTGGAGCATTACGCGCAGTGGTCTGCTATTGATCTGGATTGGAAGAAGAACAAGACCATTGCTACGGCGGTGGCCTTGTGTGCAGATTCCACCAACACTTATTTGAGCACCTTCACCGAGCGTCCTACGGGTACGGATGTGAGCCCAATTATTGCGGCCTCGTCGAAATACGCCGTGGGGATCAACACCGGGGATCCGGTAGAATGGCTTCGCGCTTTTAACCCCTACCGCGGCAAGAAACAAAGGCTCAAGCAAGCCCAAAAGACCTTGGAAGATGCCGGCATATCGCCGATGACTTTTGCCAATAATTTTGAGGGCAGCTTTGTTCGCATGGGTTACGGTGATGGAGTGGTAGTCGCGGCAAAACTAGAGGGTGAGGAAATGAGCGTTCAGGATGCCTTAACCGCGTTAAGTACACAAAGCTCCGTGTACCAGGGCCATGCACGCGGAACCCTTACAGAATCAAACCGCTTCTTGTTTAGCGCGGCCTTCGGTTGGGTATATTCAGATATGGGCAGCGCTTCATGGATGCTCTGGGACCAATGGCTTTTGGTGGGAACGAGTGGCCAATTATTGGAGGTGTACAGCAGCGAATTAGACATGAATAAAAACTGGCATGCCCTAGAATCTCTGGAAGCTTTGGGAGATGCCATGGACCGCAATGAGCACTTTACTGCCGCCTTCAACTTCAACAGCTTGGAGGAGGGTCCCTTCTTTGAAACCCTACCTAGCGCTTTGGACCGGGCTTTTCTTGCCGGACACTTGGAGGTGAATAACGGTATTGCCTATGGAAACGCCACGGTGCAACAACGCGGCGAGGAAGTGGCCGTGAGTGCTTACCTATGGTCCCACGCCCTGCCGCAGCAAGCCATCAGCGGACCGTTCTTAATCAAGAACCACCGCAGCGGCATGACCAACATACTCGTACAAGACGAAAGCAACCAATGTTTCCTACTCGACGAAAATGGAGAGGAATTGTGGAATGTTTCCTTGGACGGCCCAATCCAGGGCAATGTCCAGCAGTTAGACATGTTCAAGAATGCCAAATTCCAAATGGTCTTTGCCACCAATGACCAGTTGCATTGCTTGGACATTTTAGGACGCGAAGTGGAAGGGTTCCCTGTGAGCTTACCCGAGGCAACCACGTTGGGGGCTAGCGTCTTGGATTACGACAAGAACCGTAACTACCGCATACTCGTACCTGCCGGGTCGAAACTGTATAACTACAGCGTGGAAGGACAGCGCATTGACGGCTGGAAAATCGACGCGGCAAGCGGCACCATTACCCAAAGTCCACAGTTGTACCAAAGAGGCGGAAAGGATTATGTGATCATATCTACCCTCGATCGTGCCCATGTGCTCAACAGACGTGGAGAGGAGCGCATAAAAACCTCAGCCCTCACCGCGGCCAAACACCCCTGGGTGGTTACCGGCGGGAATCCACCGAGCATCATGCGTGTAGGTGAAGAGGGCGAGATTCAAGAACAGCGCTTCGACGGCACTACGGACATTTTAGAGCACGACTTGAACAATCTTCAGGGCATGGAGGCCAAGAGCTACGGCACATTGTATTGGTCAGAGGACAAGCTCAGCGTACGCCGAGAAACCTCCACCCACACTATTACTTTCCCGGCAAGTATTGACCGATTAGAAGCCTACCCAGGCGGCACGGGGCTCATTTACGATACCGAAGGCACTGTTCATGTGACTCAGTTAAAGGAGGCCGATGCGCTTATCACCGTATTTGAAGGCTCCGAGGCAGAGGCAGGGCGATTGACACCAGCCGGAGCACCGGTTCTAGTACTCGTTCAGGGCAATGCGGTAATCTGTTACCAATTGTAATTACTTCTTACGGAAGAAAATTTCGATCGGGGCACCGTGGAAGTCGAACGTCTTGCGCATTTTATTTTCTAGGAAGCGCTTGTAGGGCTCTTTGATGTACTGAGGCATGTTTGCGAAGAAGGCGAACTGCGGCGTACGCGTAGGCAACTGTGTACAGAACTTAATCTTCACGTACTTTCCTTTCACTGCCGGCGGTGGATATCCCTTGATGATGTCCAACATCGTATCGTTGAGCTTGCTCGTTGAAATGCGCTGCTTGCGGCGCTCATAAACCTTAACACCTTCCTCAAAAGCTTTCAATACACGTTGCTTCGTCAACGCACTGGTAAAGATGATGGGGAAATCTGTAAACGGTTCCAATTTCTTTCTGATGTACGCTTCAGCATCGCGAACGGTGTTGGTTTCTTTCTCCACCAAATCCCATTTGTTCACCACGACCACCAAGCCCTTTTTGTTCTTCTCCACCAACGAGACAATGGCCAGATCCTGCGCTTCAAACCCACGCGTAGCATCCACTACCATCATACACACATCCGCATGCTCGATGGCGCGAATAGAGCGCATGTTAGAATAGAATTCTAAGTTTTCCATGGTCTTGCCCTTCTTGCGAAGTCCCGCCGTATCGAGCAACATGAAATCAAAACCAAACTTATTGAAGCGCGTGTTTACGGTATCTCTAGTCGTCCCTGCCACCTCAGTGACAATGTTACGCTCCTCGTCAAACAAGGCATTGACAATAGAACTCTTTCCAGCATTAGGACGACCTACAATGGCCATCTTCGGAAGGTCTTCATAGTCGTCCACAGGATTTTCATCCATGTTCTCTACGAGCTCGTCCAACAAGTCTCCGGTACCCCCGCCATTTACGGCAGAGATGGTGTGGTATTTTTCGATGCCCAAACCATAAAATTCAGCGGCATCTAATTCCTGCATGCTGTTGTCCACCTTATTTACTGCGTATACCACAGGCTTCTCGGTTTTGCGCAACATGCCGGCAATGATCTTATCAAATTCCGTCAACCCTGCTTGAAGGTCGAGCACGAATAGGATCACGGTGGCTTCTTCAAGAGCCAATTCTACTTGGCGACGGATCTCTGCTTCAAAAACATCTTCCGAACCTTCGATATATCCACCGGTATCAATGACTGAAAACTCCTTTCCATTCCAATCACTCTTTCCATAATGACGGTCGCGTGTCACCCCCGCAACGCTATCTACAATAGCATCACGACGCTGGATCAGACGATTAAATAGTGTGCTTTTACCCACATTTGGGCGGCCCACGATAGCAACGATGTTACTCATAAGTCGATTTCAATCTTGGCGCAAAGGTCGTTAACTCTTGACAATACGCACCATAGAAGTACTATTCCTCTGAATTATTTTCAAAAGGTAGGTCCCTGAGGATAGCTTTTCGAGGTTGATTTGGGAAGCGGGATGCAAATCAAATTGGACCATCACCCCTCTCATATCGTATACCTCATAACGCAAAACCGCTTCTGTACCGGTATTTTGAACGTGCAACACATTTGTCACCGGATTAGGGTAAACCTTTAATTCCGGATTCCAATGTTCCTCCATACCCACCAAGGTTACCTCAAAAGTCAAGCAGGTCGTATCCACACCACAAGCATTCGTGATGGACAAACACACCGGGTACAGTCCGGCGACAGAGTATGAATGGACTCCAATCATGTTGTTTGAGAATGTACCATCACCAAAGTCCCACCAATAGGAACTAGCCGTGGTATCCTGAGGCACAAAAGTCCATACCTGGTTCGAATCTACGGAGTGTGTATAGGATGCGGTAGGCGGAGAACAAAGCACGACCTGTTGACAAGCGGTATCGGCGCTACATGACGTGGTTACGGTATGGCATACGGTATGCACTCCGCCTGTCGGAAAGGTATAGGTCGGGGTATCCGCTATGGAGAAATTTCCGTTGCCAAAATCCCAAAGATGGCTTACCCCGGTGGGCGCATTAAAAAGTGGAATAAAATCTACCGTATTCCCCGTAGCGTTGTAGGTGTAAGCGGCTACTGGCGGATTACATTCGGTGTAGTAAATTTTAATGGCGGGATGATTGGTCGAATCTGCAGCATTGCTCGAAGCACAGACCACAGCACGCCACGTTGCTTCAGTGACCAAACGCATAAAGAAGCCGTGATTACCATATTGCAGCTGGTCCTCGACCAAATTCTTTACATCAATCTTATAGTCCATCGTATTCGAACTTGAAGCTCCCACCTGCACTTGGTTAGTGGTGGTGGCAGATGGCGCGTTGTTCCAAGTAATGGAATCTTCATCCCAAGAGGATGTAACACGACGCACCCAAAATGTATTCGAACCGCTGTGCAATCCACCGTGCGAT
>CALDGA010000270.1 GCA_937942085.1 uncultured Flavobacteriales bacterium | reverse complement strand
CAGAAAAGACCTCCTGTACCCTTTTATGTTTCTGCTCAATGGTTATCTCTAATATCTCTTCAGCGGCATTATTCCACCACTCAATATTGTCTTGATTATCAATGATGACGATGGCGTCTTTCATGGCAGAGGTGGCTGCTTGAAACTGATCCATATCGGCATGGATCTCATCGTATTCTGCTTCCGTCTTATTCCGATAGTTGGCTATCGAGCGAACAATACGCCCCTGTTCAAAGGGTAATTTAGGATCTGGCGAGCTGAGATTTTGGTCTAGCCAAGTGACTAACTTTGCGTTCAGCAGCGAACTCAATATCGACCAAAGCAAAGAGCCAAATAATGCACCCAGTATTAGGTTGTGACTTGTAAAAAAACCGAGAACTGCACCAGCAAGAGTAAAGCTGAGAAGGCCAAGTAGTTGGCGTGCTATCGATTCGGTCACAAATCTATCCTAGAGTTTGGTTGAAAAACGGTATCCTGTACCACGAACTGTTTGGATTAAATTACCAAGGTCTGGCCCTAGTGCTTTGCGAAGACGTCGAATGTGCACATCCACTGTTCGCTCCTCCACATAGACATTCCCGCCCCAAACCATATCTAATAATTGGCCCCGGGAATAGGCTCTATCTTGATGTGTCATAAACAGATGAAGCAGTTTGAACTCTGTTGGACCTAGATTGAGCGACTGGCCGGAAGCATCCGAAACCCGATGTGAGACTGGATCTAAAATAATCCCACCGATTGAGATGGCGCCCTCATCACTCTCGGGAAGGCTTCTTCTAAGAACCGCTTTTAAGCGAGCGATCAGCTCTTTGGGTGAAAAAGGCTTAGTAATGTAATCATCTATACCCGCTTCAAGGCCCTGAATTTTATTGTCTTCATCAGCTTTCGCCGTCAGCATGATGATCGGTAGGTCTTTGGTGGTAGGGTCGCTGCGAAGGCGTTTGGCTAGCTCTATTCCGCTGGTACCAGGCATCATCCAATCGAGCAGCATCATGTCAGGCTTTTCATCAATGACCATGGCATGGGCTGTTTTTGCATCACAGGCCTCTAGTGTCTCAAAGCCGGCGAGCTCTAGTGCCATTACAATCATTTCACGAATAGCGGATTCATCATCAACGATCAGTATGCGTCTGGAACGACTCATGGTAACTCTCTCATCTGTTTCATTGACCTCATTAAATGATGCTTTCGTTACAAAAAGATGACAATGACGTTTTACAGTGCGTAATCAGCAGCTAATCCCACCAAAACAACTAGTTCAGCATAGTGATTATTTAAAAATGCTTTGAAACAGGGCATGCGTTCACGATCTTTTATCAGCCAGTGCTGGTAGATAAAGAACCCTACAGCACCTATCAGTCCAAGATAGAAATAGATTCCAAGGGATTCCAGTATTCCAATCCAAACCAGTACAGCAAGAGCAGCAATCTGTAGGCCGGCTATAGCCATGCGATCGTATTGGCCAAAAAATACAGCTGTCGATTTGATGCCTATCTTTAAATCATCATCCCGATCGACCATGGCGTACATGGTGTCATAAGCGACCGTCCATAAAATTTTAGCAAGGAAGACTAACCAGCCGACTAATGGCACTTCGCCTAAGGTTGCAGCAAAGGCCATCGGAATTCCCCAACCAAACGCCATACCCAAAACGACTTGGGGGAAGTGGGTGTAGCGCTTCATAAAGGGGTAGCTGAAGGCTAATAACAGAGCGATGGGCGATAGCAAGATCGCGGCTTTGTTCGTGAATAGCACTAAGATAAACGCGATCAGCATTAATCCGACGAACAAGCCAATGGCTTCTTTGCTAGTAATGCGGCCCGTTGGTAGCGGCCTTTCGGAGGTGCGTTTTACATGGCCATCCACTTTGCGGTCTGCAAAGTCGTTAATGACGCAGCCGGCTGAACGAGTCACCCATACCCCAAAGGTAAAGATAAACAGTAGATCCCAACTGGGTAAGCCACCTGCGGCGATCCATAAAGCCCAGAGAGTTGGCCATAACAAGAGATAGGTGCCAATCGGTTTGTCTGCTCGCATCAATTGCCATGCGGCATGGAGTTTATCTGCAGTGATCACAAGTGACTCAAGTATCTTTAAATTAAGGTGGTAGTATGAAGTGAGGGAGTGCTTAAAACAACAAAGCCACCTGAAGGTGGCTTTGTTAGAAGCAGAGTCGCAAGCTTACTCTCGAACGATCTTTTTGATCTCTTTAGTCTTCATGTGACGAACATCGGTACCGCTGACTTGGTAGATGACTTGCTCAGCCAAATTGCAGGCATGGTCACCGATTCGTTCTAGTGCACGAAGGATCCAGATTATATTTAGCACACCACTGATAGAGCGTGAGTCTTCCATCATGAAAGTGATTAAAGCTCGCATGGTCGACTGGTATTCACGATCAACATGTTTATCACTCTTGACCACTTTGTACGCTAATTCGATGTCACGATTTTCAAAAGCGATTAATACTGAGTTGAGCATGTCTGTGACCATCTCACCAATGTGGCTGACCTCATGAAGACTTTTGCTACTCGATTCATTATTTGACAGATCGATGGCCTGTTTGGCAACGCGAGAGGCTTCATCTCCGATACGCTCCAGATCAACAATGGCACGGTTGATTGACAGAACCAGCCTTAAATCAACGGCTGCTGGCTGGCGAAGCGCAATGATCTGTTCACACGCTTTATCTATCTGATTTTCGAAGCGATTGGTCTCTCGATCCAGCTCACGAGTTGATTCAGCCAGTGAGATATCTTGATTGAGCAGTGCATGCAAAGAGTCAGTGACTTGCTGCTTAACGGTTCTGCCCATCTCTAAAAATTCGGAACGAAGCCTCTCAAGCTCTTCGTTGAACTTATTTGATGTGTGTTGCGAATAGATCTCGCCACTGTCGCGCATTACAAAACCTCTTTTTAGGTCAACTAGGTCTAATTACCTTTAGTATTTCAAAAGAATGTTAGAGATTTGTGACAGTTTCGTGTCGATTTGGTTAAAGGAAAATATATCTCTAAAGGGTAGGCTTACCTTGCGATAAAACTTATGATTATCAAAGAAATAAGCTTTTTAGGCTGTTGAGATAAGCCCAATGGACACGCAATGCAGTTAATTGAAAAAGAGTTAAGTTGGTTATCGTTCAATGAACGCGTACTGCAGGAAGCTGCGGATGTAAACGTACCCATCATTGAGCGTGTCCGTTTTTTGGGTATTTACTCCAGCAATTTAGATGAGTTTTTCAGAGTTCGGGTTGCAGACTTGCACCGTCGCCTACGTCTTGAGCAACTAGGCAAGGTCGAACCCAAAGGGATGTCGGCTGAAAACCTGTTACATCTAGTGAATGAGAAGGTACAAACTCTCGCAGATCGTTTTAATGACATCCACATTGATGTCATCAAGGGACTCGCCCGTCGCAATATCTTTCTGA
>CALDGA010000269.1 GCA_937942085.1 uncultured Flavobacteriales bacterium | reverse complement strand
ATCGTTTAGGGATAATTAGATTAAATATTGTGCAAATAAAGTGATTGATTACTTTTTTCATATTTCTCGGCGTTGGCATACGGTCACCTCGTTCTAACGTGTCTTTCAGCGCAAAGTGGTCGAGATAACTCTCCCACTCGGCAACTTTATCGGTTGGCGTGCCAATAACCGTCACAAGTGATGTGACTGGTAGGCATAGCGTGATGTTTATCTGTCGACGTTTGTGACTATTCGAAAAGGAATAACTATGTGTGAACGTTGTGGAAATTCGTATCATAAAATTCAAGAAATCAGCAGACGGGGTCTCTTAAAATCGAGCCTCGCGGCTGGTGCTGCTTTAGCAGTTCCTGCGTCTTTGATATCGGCTGGGGACGCTGCGGCAGCCGGTCTCACACGGGTAAAAGCTACCCATGGAGGAGGGTTGTGTAATCTCGGTATATTTATCGCTAAAGAGCGAAAGCTGGCCGAAAAAGACGGAGTCGATTTAGATTTCGTCGTAACACCCACTACTACAGACGTCGTAACGCTTTTTGGGGCCGGTATGGTTGATATATCTGTTATTCCGTACTCTAACTTTATCAACCTCGTCGATGCAGGTGCGCCGGTGCAGATGGTTGCGGGTGCTGGCGCTGAAGGATGTATCCTTATCGCTTCAGAGGGGATAAAAACAGCTAATGACCTTAAAGGAAAAACAATTGGAACTTTCCAAGCAGATACTTTGGAGGTGCTTCCATACGATTATATGACAGGCGCGGGAGTGCCGTTTGCTGAAGCCGAGATTAAGTACTTCAATTCTTCACCGGAATTAGCAGCTGCATATATTAATGGGGCTATCGATGCAGTGAGCCATATTGAGCCATACGCGACGCAATGTTTGAACGAGAGATCTGGTTCCACCATTTTAACGGACGGGATTGATATATACGGGAAAGGTTATTCAGACTGTGTTCTTGCTGCTCGAACACCATTGATCGAAGAGAATCCTGATGCCGTGAAAGCGGTGATTAAAGCAATGATGACGGCGCAGCTGGAGACTGAGAAAAATACCTTGGCTACATTAGAAGAAACAGTGGGTAAATATTACAAAACGTCTCTCGAAGCCTTGACGCTCGCTCAATCTCGACAGCCTGTTATGATCGATCAGCGCAACAATTCAGATTTCTTCTATGAGCGCTCCGTTTCGATGAAAAATATGGGCTATGTTAAAAATACTCTTTCAGAGAGCGCATTAAACTGGACCCTACTCGAAGAAGTCATCGCTGAAAATGAAAGTCTGTATCAAAACTTGCGGCTCAAGGCAGCATAGGAGTTGAACAATGACAACGCGAAATCCTATAGAAATTAATGCGAATATGGTAGCCAGATGGAAGCTATCTAGTTTCAAACAATACTGCCTGACAATTGCTTGGACGCTCACTTCCTTGTCCATATTTGTAGGATTTTGGGAGTTCGCCTGGTGGCAGGGTTGGGCAAATCCAATCCTGTTACCTCCTCCTCATATATTTTTGAGTGACCTTACGGATCAGTTTCGTTTCTTCGACCCGGGAGGAAGTAGGGTTGGAGCTCTATCAGAGGGAGGATCAATTTTTTCAGTTTTAGGGGTGATAGCATGGTCTTCAATGCGCGTTGCAGCGGGATTGTCATTAGGCTTCATTCTGTCTCTCGCCATAGGTCTCGCGATTAGATACTTTTATATCTTTGGAAGGCTCGCGCTACCCTTGGTTACAATGTTGGCGCCAATCTCGCCTGTGGCTTGGATACCCGTGGCTGTGTTCATATTTGGAATAGGGAATTTGCCAGCTATTTTCTTGGTGTTTGTCGCAGTATTTTTCATTATGACGTTAGCAACCTTGTCTCAGATCGATAATGTTCCGAAAAGTTACATTCAACTCGCGCAGATTATGGGTTGTTCGAAGCGTCAGATATATAGGCATGTAATACTACCTACAATTCTTCCAGACCTTTTTGTGACATTGCGAATGAATTTATTTGCCGCTTGGATGGTAGTGCTCATTGCTGAAGCTGTAGGAGTTGGATCTGGATTAGGGCAAGTAACAATGATGGCACGGAACACGTTCAATGCTAGCTTGGTGTTTTTCACGATGACGTTAATTGGACTAACAGGATTTGCCTTTGATCAAACGCTTAGATACGCGCAAAGGAAGGTCTTGTGGTGGGTCGGACCCTCAACTGTGGGAGCGTTGTAAAATGACATTAGGCTTGAAAATAAAAAACGTGTCTAAAATTTGGAACCCTAACAGCGATAACCCAGTAGAGGCCTTAAAAAATATTAACCTTGATGTAGAACTTGGTGAATTTGTAGTTTTGCTTGGACCTTCAGGTTGTGGGAAAAGTACGCTTTTGTATCTGATTGCTGGACTGGAGACTGCGACTGACGGAGTTGCCGAATTTGATGGATTAAAAATTACGGCGCCATCTCCTGAGCGGGGGCTGATTTTTCAGGAAGCCTCGCTTTATCCATGGCTGACCGTCAAGGATAACATAACTTTTGGTCTCAAGATTAATGGCATGACAGTCGAGAAGCGAGAAGTTGCTGCCGAAAGACTACTGAAGCTTGTCGGCTTAAAGGGAAGCGGGAACAATAAGCCACATCAGCTTTCTGGTGGTATGAGACAACGTGCTGCTCTTGCGCGTGCATTAGCTATGGAACCAAAAGTCCTGTTAATGGATGAGCCGTTCGCGGCATTGGATATACAAACTAGAGCGCGTATGCAAACGCACCTTCTAAACATTTGGAATGCGTCTGGCGCTTCAGTACTTCTGGTCACGCATTCAATTGACGAAGCACTTGCTCTAGCAGACCGGGTTGTGGTGTTCACTTCTCGTCCCGGCCAGATTAAGTCAGAGATTAAGATTGACGAGCCTCGACCCCGCGATCTTCGTTCAGCAAATATGATAAAATTAGCCAAGCGCTGTGAAGGATTATTAGCTGAAGAAGTAGAAAAAGCTTTTGAGGAACAGGAATTATCATGATGAAGAAGATAATTTTTGCGCGCTGGATTATAATCGGGGTTGATGCCTCTGGTGAAGTTGTCATTCGTGAAAATGAAGGTTTAGTTTACCAAGACAATAAGATCGTAGAAATAGGAGAGTTATCTGCATTGCAGAAAAAATTTCCTGAGGCGAACGTCAATATTTATCCTGATCACATAATCATCCCTGGTTTAATTAATAGTCATCATCATCTCGGATTGACGCCTTTGCAATTGGGAGCTCCTGATTATGCGTTAGAACTCTGGTTTGCTGCTCGATTAGCAATGCGGAAGATTGACCCGTATCTAGATACATTATTTTCGGCGTTCGAGATGATTTCCTCCGGGGTGACCTCAGTTCAGCATATTCAAGGTTGGGCAACGGGAAATTATGATGAAGTTGTTGCTTCTGCATCGCGTGTTCTGGACGCTTACGAAGATATAGGAATGCGGGTGTCATACTCTTATGCCGTACGTGAGCAAAATAGATTTGTATATGAGGCTGATCATGCCTTTTGCGAACGTTTGCCGGATCAACTTTCGAAAATGATGACAAAATATTTTGAAAAGCAAACATTAGAGTTCTCTGATTTTATGGATTTATTCGACCATTTAACGGAAAACAACCAAAGTTCGAGAGCTAGAGTTCAGTTGGCCCCTGCCAATCTACATTGGATGACAGATGAAGGAATTTTAGCACTGCACGAGAAGGCGCGTTCAGTAAATGTACCGATGCATATGCACCTGCTCGAAACACCTTATCAAAAAGAATACGCACTTAGGCGTACAGGTATGACAGCTGTGAAACACCTCAATCAACTTGGTGTTTTAGGCCCGCAAATGACACTTGGTCACGGTGTTTGGATGACCGAAGAAGACATCGAAATTTGTGCTGATACCGGAACATGCATTTGTCATAATTGTTCTTCAAATTTCAGATTAAGGTCTGGAACGCTACCGCTGATGAAATTACAAAACCGGGGTATTACTGTTGGTCTTGGTATGGATGAAGCTGGCATTAACGATGACCGTGACATGTTGCAAGAAATGCGAATGGCGCTTATCGCCCACAGGATTCCAGGCATGGACCATGACGCCGTTCCTACTCCAACACAAATTTTTAAAATGGC
>CALDGA010000268.1 GCA_937942085.1 uncultured Flavobacteriales bacterium | reverse complement strand
AGCTGTGGATAGAAGTAGGAGTTTACCTGCGTGCATAGCGTCTTTTTCGTTGTAGGAAGAAGATGAGCGCAGCCAGTGCTAGGACCAATTCCGGCAAGGCCACATTCAAAAACTTCCAATAATTGGCTTCCGCCACAATCTTTTCTCCATCCAACAAGCGCAATTTCACATCGCGCGTGCGGGTTTGCATCAGACCGATATCGTCCAACATGTAATCCACGGTATTGAGCACCAAATCATCGTTGCCGTATTGAATGCCGGTATACTGGTCGTAGCCCAGAGGCAACGGTTGACCGCGCGGTATTTCCGGATTGATCAAATTCACTTGATTGCGAATGAAATCACCGTCACTAAAGACCGCCATTGCGGTTCGAGGACTCTTTTTAAGTTGCGGCAATCCAACACCAGCCTTCGGGGCCAATCTATTCGCATAGGCACTCTCAAAACTCCCTTCCAAGAGCACTGCCGGCATCAAATTCCGCTGGGTGAAGGCACGGGGGTCCGGGCGATTGTAGAGCATTTCCAAACTGACCGTATGCGGGGCCGCCATCGATCGTGCATTCGAGGAGCTCAACAGCAGTGGTGTTTTCTTGATGCCTGGCGCCTCAACCGTATCTAAGGTAGAGCTGAACTCGCCTTTTACTGCATTCATATTGGCAACAGCAGGGTGATCGGTAGCACCCCAAAGTGGGAAATATACCCAAGGATTGATGCTTCGTCTATCGTTTATTCCAGCGCAACGCACATCCTGAACCAGGTCGGCGTTGATGCGCACTCCATATTTGAACAAGAGGTCCGTTAGGTTAAGGTCATAGATGGTTGGGTATGCCAAAAACTCGGGACCAAAGCTCAGGCTGTCCATTTCTGCATGGACCCCGTCCAGGAACCAAAGTACTTTGCCGCCACCCATCAGGAATTGGTCCAACAAATACTTATCTAATTCCGGGAAAGGCTGCGTCGGCTTCGCTACCACAAGCAGGTCGTAGGTGTTCATACGACGTACCATATCACTGAGGTCCGCCTCCCCGTTGGCATCTGCTTTGTAGGCCTGCAATGAGAATCGATCTACCGCGTAATTTTCGCTCAAGGCCAACCCTATACCCGCAGTTTGTACCGAAGTGAGCTCGCCGTGACCGGTGACCATACCTACCTTCGGCTTATCGGTGATGAGCAAAGCTTTGAGCGCACGAGCGAGGTTAAATTCTAATTGTTGAATACTGATGTTGACTTGTTCCGCAGGATCGAAGACCATCACATTCTCCAATAAAACGGCCGTTACCTCTTGCTCTTTGTAGGCCATGGTTGCCCCAGGAAAAACATTCAATACGCTCTGCCCGTCGGCCTTCTGCACTTGAAGTTGAACGGCGTTTATTCCTTTGGTGGCCAATTGGTTCTTGAACTCCCCCGCATCCTCCACATTGTTCGGGTTGATGAACTCAAAGAAGATATTTCCATTGCGCGCGGCCCACTCTTCGAGCATGTAGCGCGTTTCTATTTTCAAACGTTCGAAACCCGCGGGGAACTCGCCTTCCAAATACACGGTGATGAGCATCGGCTCCGCTACTTGGTCCAATAAACTTTCTGTACCCTCGCTCAGGCTGTAGCGCTTTTCCTCTGTCAAATCCCAACGCAAGCGCAGGGCACTGCTGGCCGCCGCGATTACTAGACCTATGGCCATCCAGAGGAACGCCTTCTTCCACGGCTGTTGCAGGTGATTTTTTGCCAATACTCCGAGGGTGAGTCCAATGAACAGGAACACTACCCCAATGAAGTATCCCACATCGCGCAAGTCTAATACGCCGCGCGCCATGCTCAGGTAGTGCTCGTTCATTCCCAAGGTGCGTACGGTCAATTCCCAGCCAGAGAACTTGTATAAATCGGCCAAGGATTCAAATCCTAAATACATTCCGAAATTCAAGGCCACCCCAAGGACAAAGGCCACTACGTTGTTCGGCGTCAAGGCGCTCGCCATCAAGGCTACCGCAGTATAGGCAGCGCCTATGGCCAACAGACCTACAAAGGAACCTATGGCCGCGCCCCAGTCTAGGTTTCCGACCGGTGAACCCAACGTTCGCACGCTCCATAGATAGACAAGAGTGGGAAGTATGGAGAAGATCACGACCGTGAACGTCCCGAAGAACTTGGCCCAGATCAACTGCATCAATGAAATAGGACGCACGATGAGCAACTCCATCATCCCGGATTTGATTTCGTCGCTGAATACCCGCATGCTGATGGCGGGTATGAGGAACAAGAAGACCCAGGGTGCCAATCCGAAATAGTTCTCTAATGTGGCATAGCCGCCTTCTAAAATGTTGAACGGACCGTTAAACACCCACAGCAGAAGCCCGTTGATCAACAAGTAGATCCCAATAATCAAATACCCGAGGATGCCCGAGAAGTATACGTTGAGTTCTTTCTTGAGTTGTGCTATCATGGTTGCTGGTCAAATAATTCTTCGCAGGTCCAAGCCTTTGGCTTGCCCGAAAATAAGGCTTTTGTCTGTGGCCATACCTCTTCAAAAACCGTGCTGTGTCTATAGGCGTTCAAATGCGCTTCCGATTCCCAGCGGCTGTAGGTGAAAAAGTGTTCGTCACCGCGCAACATCTTTACGCCAAGGCAGCCTTCTGCTCCTGCAATTTGTGCTTTGTATTTGTCGAATAGACGAATGAACGCCTCTCCTTCTTTACATTTTGGATCGATGGGCAATTGTACAATTCTTGTGATCATACAAAGTCGATTCTTACCCAGTCGTTAATGTTTAGCCCTAAGAGTTCGTTGGAGCCCTTGATGTGCTCCCCACCACTCTTACCAACGGCCACACATAACATGCCGCGCGCATCCCATACCCCGGCAATTTTACCTTGTGGAACCTCGCCAATGCGCTCATAGATCTTGGCAATACTTCTGTTACGAGAAGTTTCCACAGATGCGCGACGGCCTTTTTGATGGGCCTCGAAAAGGGTTCTTGAAATATTGGTAATACAGGTACCGTGGTGATCGATGTA
>CALDGA010000267.1 GCA_937942085.1 uncultured Flavobacteriales bacterium | reverse complement strand
TGGCATAGTTTTTTGAGTAGACTAAGTGAACCCCTTAAATCACTTGGTTATGAAAACGAGAAATGCCAACCCTAACCCCTCAACGCTTGAAGCAAAAAGACCATTGTTTTTCTTGGTCGGACTGTCCCTGTCTTTGCTAACCGTTTACACTGCTTTCGAAATGAACTTTGCCCAAGCTGAGATGCCAGATTTCAGTGATGACGGAGGATTTACGGAAGAAATTGATTGGACTGTACCTGTGACGGTAATGCGTGCGCCGGAGGCTCCTTCGAAGCCTAAGACCATGCCAAAGTTCAACCCGAACGAGTTCACAGTGATCGATAACAATGGAATCTTGCCAAATCTCGTTACTGAGTGGACTACGACCGCTATGGATAATGGACTAGAGGTAATCGTTGATCCTGATCCGATAGAGGTGTTCACTTTTACGCAAGTAGAAAGCATGCCAGTATTCGCGGGTTGCGAAGAGGCGTTGACTAACGACGAAAGATATGCTTGTATGAATAGCCAATTGATGGCCTATGTTTCTTCGAATTTTGAGGTGACCGAACGCATGATTCAGTTCAGCCGTGGCGAAAAGCTTTTTGTCGAATTTATCATTGAAAAAAACGGCGAAGTACGCAATGCCACCATCGTTCGTGGTGAAGACGAGCTCATCGCAGAAGAAGCGTTGCGCGTGGTAAAATCACTGCCTCGATTCACTCCGGCCAAAATGAATGGAAAGCCCGTACGTATGTCGTATATTTTGCCCATTAATGTAAAGTTCTAAACGCATGTTGATCCGTTCCCTTCTAGCATCAGCTTTACTATCGTTGTCAATGCCTTTGATGGCACAGTCTGATCTTGTTCAGGAGACCCAGACCTTGCCTGTGTTCGAAACTTGTGCACACATTCAAGGCGATCAAAATGAGCAACAGGTTTGCTTTAATAGATTCGTGATGAATCACCTGATGAATGAGCTGAAATGGCCCAAAGGGCTCGAGGAAAATGGGAAGGTTTTTGTCGAGCTAAAATTTGACGCTGCCGGTCGTTTAGCTGAGGTCAACAGCCTGCGTTCATATGATGATTTGGCCAAGGAGGAAGCATTGCGTGCGATGCGCACTCTTCCGGATCCCATTCGTCCAGGTACCGTAGATGGAGAGGCTGCTCCGGTGAGCATTGTGGTACCCGTGATGTTTACCCGTAATTGACCCTAATTTGATATTGCGCGACCGATACTTTTAGTTATTTTAGCGCCTCAATAGTTCGAGTTCATGAAAACAAGAAAGACAACAAAAGCAGATGCGGAAAATAAGAAGAGTCTCTTCTTATTGATCGGTTTGACTGCTTCGCTTGCCATGACTTTGTTCTTTTTAGAGCTTAAGTCTTACGAAAGCGGCCCTGGTGATTTGGGTAAAATGTCATATGATGATGAAGATGAAATCGCCATCATTACTAACCGTACGCCACCTCCACCACCTCCACCACCTCCACCGGCACCGCCAGAGGTAATTCAGATTGTGGAAGATGATTTGGAGATTGAAGAGGTTGAATTCGAATCTACGGAAACAGATGAAAGTGATATCATTGAAATTGTCGAGGTCGTAGAGGAAGAAGATGAAATATTTAACTTCGCGGTTGTTGAGAACAAGCCTATCTATCCAGGTTGTGAAAAAATGGCCACTGAAGATGAGAAATTCATGTGTTTCAACCAAAACATCATGAAGCACATCGGTAAGGAGTTTGACTTCCCAGAATTGGCCCGTCAAATGGGTATCCAAGGGAAAGTATATGTGAACTTCGTTATTGAGAAAAACGGTAAAGTGAGCAATGTTACTATTGCACGTGGAGTGGATAAGCTCATCGATGATGAGGCCATTCGTGTGATCAAGTTGTTGCCTAAGTTTACCCCGGCAAAACAGCGCGGTAAGCCTGTACGTATGCAGTACACGGTGCCGATCAACGCGAGATTACAATAATCAAAAGAATTCCTTCAGAGCCCGGGCGTTGCCCGGGTTTTGTTTTTAGACCATAGTCCATCATGTCCATAGACCTCCAATTAAACAAGCTCATTTCTGCTCAAGCAGCGTTGGACGGCGGTGCCGCCATTCTTGATGTATATAACAACGAAGAAACTCAAGTAGAGATCAAGGGCGACGATAGCCCCTTGACCCAAGCGGACTTGAAAAGCAATGCTGCCATAATGGAGCACTTGAATAAGACGAGTTATTGGGTGTTGAGTGAGGAAGGCAAGCACATGGAATATGCAGACCGTAAGGACATTAGCACCATGTGGATCGTCGATCCCCTGGATGGAACGAAGGAATTCATCAAACGCAATGGCGAGTTCACAGTGAATGTCGCCTTGGTTCAAAATGGCGCCCCGGTTTTAGGTGCGGTATATGTGCCTGTAACAGGAGAACTGTATTTAGGTGTGGTGGGCCACGGAGCCAAGAAATACCACTTCGATGCAGGTGCTATATTGACACAAAGCGACCTTGATGGAGGCATTGCCTTGCCAGTGGTTATGGATCGACCTTTTACAGCCGTAGGTTCGAGATCACATATGAACGAGGAGACTTCAGACTTCTTAGAGCAATACCGCCAAGTGCATGGTACGGTGGAAATCATGAGCAAGGGTTCTAGTCTAAAAATGTGTATGGTTGCTGAAGGTTTGGCAGATGTATACCCACGTTTTGCGCCTACCATGGAGTGGGATACCGCAGCTGGGCAGGCAGTGGTGGAAGCGGCTGGTTTCCAGATGGTCACTAAGGATGAGCGCACTCCTTTGCAGTACAATAAAGAGAACTTGTTGAACCCGCATTTTATCGTGCTCTAGTGCTTACTGATTCCCTTTTCAGGTAGTATCTTTGCACCCCATGATGTCCCCTAATTCACTCACCACATCTGTAGAGGCTTCCTTTATCAAGGAGGTCATTCGCCTCGGCAAACTTCGCCTGAGTACCTCGGTAGTGTTTTCTTCGGTGGCCGGATATATTCTCGGTTTTACCACATTTAATTTAACCCACTTCATCCTCCTTATCATTGGAGGAATCACTGTGGTGGCGGCTTCGAATGCGTTGAACCAGATGTATGAGAAGGACCGCGATGCCTTGATGAATCGCACGAAGAATCGCCCTTTGCCATTGGGCACGTTGAGTATGCGTCAGGCTTGGATGGTTTCACTGGTGTTATTGCTGGTCGGCCTGAGTGCCTTGTACTACATCAATCCAATGACGGCGTATTTTGGTGCATTGAGTGTCATGCTCTACGCGGTGGTTTACACACCTTTGAAAGCGAGAACGCCTATGGCGGTGTTCGTCGGCGCCTTCCCAGGAGCTATTCCATATATGCTCGGTTGGGTTGCGGCTCGTAATGATTTTGATATTGAAACGGGTACGCTTTTCGCACAGCAGTTTTTCTGGCAATTCCCTCATTTCTGGGCCATCGCTTGGTTCTCCTATGATGATTATGCCAAAGCAGGATATTACCTTCTCCCATCGAGACATAAGGACCGCAGTTCACAACTGTTCATCATCGTCTATACCCTTTGGATGATCGCCGTTGGGGTATTGCCGGCCTTCGGCATTACCGGTGAATTGACTTTGTCGCCTGTGGGCGCCGTATTGGTTGGAGCGCTTGGACTGTGGGTGCTACGTCAAGCATTTGCACTGCTGAACCATGGAGAAGATAAGGTGGCCAGAAAACTAATGTTTAGTAGCATTGGTTATCTCACTGGAATGCAGATCATTTATATCATTGACCGATTTATTTAATGGAAACGCTTCAACAACAAAGAAAGAGAGCTTCAAAGCCGCTATTGTGGATAGGTATTGGTAGTATTATTATGGCCTTTGCGGGCATGACCTCAGGATATGTCGTAAGTCGAACTACTTTGGTCGCGAATGAGCAATGGATCACCTTCGCGTTGCCGCCAGCGTTCATGTACAGCACCATCGTGATGCTGTTATCATCGGCTATCTTTTGGTGGGGTAAGCGTACCTTCAGCAAAGGGAATGCAAAAATCCTTACGCCTACAGTAGCTGTAGTATTGATTCTAGGACTCCTTTTTATGTGGTTACAAGCGGAAGCTTGGGGCCAATTAATGGCGGAGAACATCATTTTCGCCGGGGCACAATCGCACCCTTCCGGCTCTTGGGTATACGCTATTTTCATCTTCCACGCTGCCCACGTTTTGGGTGGAATTATTGCGTTGATTAGAACACTTATTCGCTCATTAAGAGGGCGTTATACTGTTGAGGATTACCATGGTGTAGACCTCACGGCTATTTATTGGCATTTTGTAGACCTATTGTGGGTGTATTTGTATGTCTTTTTAAGCGTTATGCGTTAAATTTGCTCAAACTTTGAAAACTATCCGTTATGGCTTCGACCGCTGAAATGAAGGAAGAAAACCACTGGGGCGGTGCCTCTAGACCTTTAGGTGCTCGCTATGGAAAACTAATGATGTGGTTTTTCTTGCTTTCTGATGCATTAACCTTCTCAGGATTCTTGACTGCTTATGGCTTGATGCGTTTCAAGTATGAAAAAACTTGGCCTATTGCTGAGAACGTGTTTACACACTTCCCAGGTATTGAAGGCGACCAACCATTGCTGTACGTGGCATTGATGACATTCATTTTGATCATGTCTTCCGTAACGATGGTTTTGGCTGTAAATGCAGGTGAAAAAATGAAGCGTGGTGCAGTGACAAACTGGATGCTGTTGACCATCATTGGAGGTTTGATCTTCGTGGGTTCTCAAGCTTGGGAGTGGTACCACTTCATTTCAGGTGATAGCGGTGCTATCGAAACGGATCACGCTGAAATTTTACACGTATACAACGAAGAAGGTGAGCGTTTGAGCTTCAGTCAACTAGTGCACGGCATGGAAAATGGCCACGCTAGCAACCATGGCGAGACCTTTACCAAAGATGAGGTACTAAGCGCATTGAAGGCCAACACTACCTACTACTTGCAAGAGCCAGGAAAGGCGGGTGAGAAATTTGACCATGCAGCGTCTATTAACTTCTTGGAGCAAGGCGATATCGTACAAGGTGCGAACATGACTCACAACGAGTACGGCCGCAAGCAGTTCGCGAACTTCTTCTTCTTTATCACTGGTTTCCACGGATTCCACGTATTCTCTGGAGTAGTGATCAACTTTGTGATTTTCTACAATATCCTACTAGGAACCTACGAGCGCAGAGGACATTACCGCATGGTAGAGAAGGTTGGTTTGTACTGGCACTTCGTTGACCTTGTTTGGGTATTCGTATTTACATTCTTCTATCTCGTCTAAAACATACCGTCATGGCAGAACACAATGGAACTTGGTGGATTTGGAAAGTATTCTGGATTCTTTTGATCGTCACTACTGTCGAAGTAGTGTTGGGTATTATGAAGCCGGAATTCATGTTGACCCAGGTAGCTGGAACGTCAATCTTGAACTACGTCTTCATCATCCTTACCATTTTTAAAGCGGCATACATCGTTCAGGTGTTTATGCACGTGAAGTTTGAGAACAAGGCAATGAAGTACTCTTTGTACTTACCGACATTGATTCTCATCCCGTATTTGACTTTTATCTTGCTCACTGAAGGTTCATACTTGTTTCAGTAATGGCAAATAAATCCCT
The DNA here is from genome assembly GCA_937942085.1 of uncultured Flavobacteriales bacterium. GTDB lineage: Bacteria > Bacteroidota > Bacteroidia > Flavobacteriales > Schleiferiaceae > UBA10364. Next base: position 15,264 of record CALDGA010000267.1, on the reverse strand, counting down.
ATTCAACCGGGCAGTACTAATCAGTGTATTAGTGCTGCCCGCGTTGCTTTATCTCTTTTTTGTATACGGCCAGAGTGAGGTGTTTTTCCAAACGCTTGATTACGTCGGTCCGGAGGAAGTAGTGGAAGTGGATGGCACCTTTGATACGGTGGCCTATCGCATTCCAGATTTCGAGTTATACGATGTGGATAGCAATGTCGTGAGCCGCGCTTCTTTGGATTCCAACATCTATGTGTTGAGTTTCTTCTTTGCGACCTGTCCGACCATCTGTCCTGCGATGAACTTCCATTTGAACGAAATTGAGAAAAGGTTTAAGGGGTATGACCAATTCAATTTGGTCAGTATCACCGTCGATCCTACAAAAGATTCACCGGAGAAGCTCAAGCAATACCAACAAGAGCGCAATTACAGCACCTCTAAATGGACCTTCCTCACGGGGGATCAAGAGGCTATTTATGATTTGGCGAAAGGCGTGTACTTGAACGCCTTCGAGGATCAAACGGCAGAGGGTGGATTTTTACATAGTACGAGCGCTATATTGGTAGACTGGGACGGACATATTAGAAGCCGTAAGGACGATCTCGGGAACATTGTAGGTTCATACGATGTTTTAGAGGTAACCCAACTCAATGACCTAGAAGACGATATTAAAGTATTAATCGCGGAATACGAGCGCGACAAACACAACGCAAAAGATGAGTAATACGAACTCGGAAAAAACAATCATGAGAACCATCACTATAGTGAGTGTTCTCATCCCTGTGGCTGTAGCTTTATTGATGGTCATGCCGGCTTCTTGGAAGGCTGCCATGGGTATTGAAGAAAATAGCCAGCTCAGCAGCTTGCCATTATTCCATGCGGTATTGAACGGGAGTACCTTTGTGTTATTGGTTTTTGCGGGTATCGCAATCAAAAACAAAAAGATCGGTATTCACCGTACGTTCATGCTCTCGGCATTTGTCTTGAGTAGCGTCTTTTTGATTTCTTATGTCATCTACCACATGACACATGAAAGTGCTCTTTTTGGAGGTGAAGGTGCCATTCGCATGGTGTACTTCTTCATCTTAATCTCGCATATCATCTTGAGTGTACCCGTCATTCCATTGGCGTTGCTCAGCATTTATCGCGGATGGACGAATAACATAGAGCGCCATAAGAAGGTGGTGAAGTTCGCGTACCCGGTGTGGTTGTACGTAGCCTCGACGGGTGTGATGGTGTATCTATTCATGCAACCCTATTATTGATGCGTAAACCCCCCCTAATACTACTTTTACTTCTAGCCATCCCTTTTGTTGCGGATGCACAGTGCAGCATGTGTAAAGCAGTGGCTGAATCTGCGAATGATGGAGGTTTTGGGGCTGGATTGAACTATGGAATCATGTATTTAATGTTGTTTCCATATTTGATCATCAGCGGCATTGCGTACCGCTTATACCGCGCTAAAAAAGCCGCTAAATAGGTCGTATCTTCGGGTAGACCGCCAACCCTTAGATGATGAAAAAAATTCTGTCTTTCTTTTTCCTGGTTTGCGCCATTCCAATGAGTGCGCAACAAGTTTGGTCCCTAAGTGCTTGTATTGAGCATGCAGAGGCCAATAATTTGGACATTCAAAGAGGAAAGAATAATATGCTGCTCGCTGAAATCAACGAAGATCAGAGCAAATTGGCCTTTTTGCCCACGCTGAATCTAAACGGAGGGTATTACTGGAATTTTGGTTTGACCATCGATCCTATTACGAATACGCGTCAGCCGGGGTCTCGTCAGACGTTGGGTTCGACGGCATCGAGTAATTGGACCCTGTTTAATGGGGGAAGGAATTTGTACCAACTCCAGCAAGCACGTATGAACGCCATGGCGGCGATGTACCAGCAAATGGAATTGGCCAATAATGTGTATCTAAACATTGCTTCTTCTTACCTGCAGATTCTGGTGAACCAGCAGTTGCTAGAGGTGGCAGACGGTCAACTCAAAGCTTCGGCTCAAAGTTTGAAGCGCACGGAAATTCTTTTCGAGAATGGCGCTATTTCAAAGGACAACTATTTACAAAGTCTTGCCCAGGTTAGAACCGATGAAGGGAATAAAATCAGTGCGGAGAATGCATTGTTGTTGAGCAAGTTGATGTTGTATCAGATGTTACAATTGGACACGCCATTTGAAGAGTTCGATATCCTTGTGCCTGAGGTGGACCTTACCGCTGCGGCGATGGCTGGCTACCAGCGCGAGGAGCTTTTGGAAAGCGCAGTGGAAAAGCAGCCCTCAGTTCAAATGGCAACCTCCAATGTGAGTAGTGCCAACTATGGGGTCAAACTCGCCCAAAGTGCACGTGTGCCTTCGGTAGCGTTTTCGGGGCAGTTGAATTCCAACTACGTTCAGGGATTGCCCTATTTCACGGAGTACTACACCTTGACGACTTATACCTTGGTCGAGAATCCATTGACAGGGTCCATCGATCAGGTGCCGCAAGAAATCAATGTGCCAAACCCAAACAGCCAAACGGCCTATACGGTGGCAAATCAGCTATTAGACAACCGCAACCAATTCCTCGGAGTTGGTGTGCAGATTCCGTTGTTTAATGGCGGACAAACGCACAGTGCGGTGCAGCGCGCCAAAATACAATTGGACAATGCTCTCATCGATCAAACTCAAGCAGAGCTCAACGTTCGTCAAACTATTGAGCGTGCCTATCTGGATGCCAAGGGTGCCCTCGCCATCTATGAGGCTTCGAAGATTTCTGCGGAAGCCTCCGCGGAAGCCTTGGAGAACGCTGAGGTGAACTTTGAAACCGGTACCATCAGTGCCTTTGATTTTAGTTTGAGTAAAAACCAATTCCTTGCTGCAAAGAGCCGCGAGATTCAATCAAAGTTCGATTACTTATTCAAGGTTAAAGTCCTTGAATTCTATTTGTTCAATCAAATCACCTTATAATTCCAGCTCATGAAAATCAACTATAAAATTTGGGTTCCTGTTGCGGTCGTGTTGATCGGAGGATTGATCCTGGCCAAGAAAAAAGGTTGGATAGGTGGAAACAATAACGCCGTTGAAGTTGAAATAGGCTATGCCCATAAGCGCATGGTAGTGGAAACGGTGACGGCCAGCGGAAAGATTCAGCCGGAAGTCGAGGTGAAAATGAGCCCCGAGGTGAGCGGTGAAATCATCGAGGTCAATGTGGTGGAAGGCCAACAAGTAGAAGAAGGGGATGTACTGGTTCGTATCAATCCTGATATCTATGAAAGCGCCATTACCCGTGCACGTGCTGCTGTCAATAGCGCGAAATCTGCCTTGGCACAGAGCCGCGCTGCACTCGTAGAGGCAGAGAAGTTGTGGAAGCGCAACCAGATTCTATTCGAAAAAGGCGCCATTTCAGAACAGGAATTTGATGCGGCACAACGCGCCATCTCGGTCAGTGAGTTGCAGGAGGAAGCATCGCGTTACCAGTTGCAGAGTGCTGAGGCAAATTTGGACGAAGCCTACAAGAATTTAAAACGTACGACCATTGTTGCGCCTATTACAGGTACGGTAAGCCAATTAGATGTAGAATTGGGCGAGCGCGTGGTTGGAACGGCGACCATGACAGGTACGGAAATGCTCCGCATTGCCAACCTCAATGCCATGGAGGTATTGGTTGAGGTTAATGAAAACGACATCGTTAAAGTAGCGATGGGCGATACGACCAACATCGAGATCGACGCTTTCTTAGGCAAGACCTTCCGCGGGGTGGTCAGCGAGATTGCCAACAGTGCTAAGCTCGCCCTCGGTGCCTCCGCGGACCAAGTCACGAACTTCGAAGTGAAAATTCGCGTGCTCAACGAATCGTATGAAGGATTGAAAGCCCAATACGGTTCACATCCATTCCGCCCGGGAATGACGGCAACGGTGGATATTATCACGAACAAAGTCAAAGATGCTTTGGTTGTGCCAATCCAAGCCGTAGGCGTGCGCAAGGACACCACGGAAAAGGCCCGAATGATCGATGAGGCGATGACGGATGCCAACGAGAAATTCGAAGTGGTTTTCTTACCAGAAGGCACAAAGACCGGTTTGAAGGTGGTCAAAAGCGGTATTCAAGACGACGAGTACATTATGGTGAGCGGCTTGAAGGATTCTACTAAAATCATCACCGGTCCCTATAGTGCCGTGAGCAAGAACCTGCTCAAGGGCGCCAGCATCAAAGAGAAAAAATAAACGCATGCTCCTCGGCATTGAGACATCGACTAAAAACTGCAGTATTGCGCTGTTCAAAGACGGCGTGCAGCTTGGTGCCCAAGATGAGCGAGGCGATAGATTCGTGCACGGCGAACGTTTGCATGTGATGATACAGGAGCTGTTGCAAAAGCACGGCGCCATTCCAAAAGACCTATCGGGCATTATTGTCGGTGAAGGCCCAGGCTCCTATACCGGTTTGAGAATAGGAACCAGTACAGCCAAGGGATTGGCCTTTGCGTTGAATATTCCCATGTACGCCGTTCCTACCCTTGGATGTTTCGATTTCAGCTCTTTTGAGTCCAATTATTGTATCTCAGTGCTAGACGCCCGACGAGATGAAGTCTTTGCCCAAGTATGGCAAAACTCTTCAGAAGGCTTCCAAGCCCAGGGGGATATTGAAGCGGTCATTGTGAATGATCAGTCTTGGGATCACTTGCGAGGGGAAAGTGTTACAGTAATTGGCGATTGTGCGGAGAAGATGGCGGAGCTCTTATCGCCTTTACCAGCGCATTGGACCATTGCACCCACGGCATTTCCATCGGCAAGTGCGATGCATACCTTTCTAGGGCCAAATCTTGCGCCCGTCGATACTGCTTATTTCGAGCCTTTCTATTTGAAGGACTTCGTCGCGGAAAAATCGAAAAAGAAATACTTGTAATTACCGAGCGGGACAGTGGAGCAGATGGTCGTTCACCATGCCCGTTGCTTGCATGTGGGCATATACTACCGTGGGTCCTACAAACTTAAACCCGAGCTTTTTCAAATCCTTGGAAATCTGTTCTGCCAGCGGTGTACTTGCTGGCAATTCCTTCAAGCTTTGCCATTGGTTACAAATGGGCTTGCCATTCACGTAGTTCCAAAAGAATTCTACCAAGGTGGTGCCGCTCTTTTGCAGGCGTTGCACACATTGTGCATTGTGCACGGCTGCCCGAATCTTGGCTTGATTTCGGATGATCTCGGGGTTTTTCAGGGCGGCTTGAATCTCATCTTCGTCCATAGCGGCGACTCGGTCTACCTCAAAGCCATGGAACACCTCCCGGAACGATTCTCTCTTGCGCAACACCGTAATCCAACTTAAACCGGCTTGGAAGGTTTCCAAGAGCAGAAATTCGAACATTTGTTGTTCGTCGCGTAGGGGTTTGCCCCATTCCTGGTCATGGTAGCGCTCGTACAATTCGCTGCCCAAGCACCATCCACACTTGCCCTTTAATCCTTCCATATCGCTAATGCTTCTTTGGAGGAGGTGAGGGGCAGGCCACAAGAGTTATTCTGGCACCAATAAAACAGCATTTTCTCGTTATGGAAGCGCCCTTTGAAAATACTCTCGTCGCGGGTGTGGTCGCTCCAGAACAGTTGTGCTAAAGGAGGATAATGCGCTACGGCTAAAGCTTGGGCGGATGCTTTTGCTTCTGGGCCACAGATCACCATTTCGTGGTGACCAAAAGCTTCCTGCAAGGCGAGGGAGAGCCAGTGGGAATAATTGGGCCCAAATCGAAATACCTTTTCGTGGATTCCATGCAGCGCATCGGAGGCCCATTTTGAATAGTTTGAGGTGCCGGTAATCGCGCCGAGTCTTGCGAAGAAGTGAGCGCAAAGCGCATTCGCGCTAGGGATGACATTGTCTTCCACTTCTATGTGCTGTTGCCAAGTTTCTTTTACATCTCGAGCGTAGGGCCTAAATGCCATGCCTTCCGCAGCGGGAAATAGTTTTAGAATGTCTTGGGCCAAAATGAGGGTACGTTCCAAATATGTTGCATCAGATTGAACGCTAAAAAGATCCAACAAGGCGAGCCCGAAGGTGCTGTAATCGTCCAAATACCCTTCGCCACCGGCCTGGTCGATGTATTGATGATGTAACCCCTGATCGGTGTAGGTGAGGGTCCACAATTGCTCTACTAATTGGGCCGCGGCACGATCGAATCCCTCATCCGGCAATGCCCAGTGTGCCTGCGCTAGTCCGCTTACAAGCAGTGCATTCCAGCTTACGATGGCCTTAGGGTCAAGGACGGGCTTCGGATGACTCTGCTCACGCGCTCCACTGGCCTTTTCGAGTGCATCGAACCATTGGGTTTTCAACGCGTTGAGGTCTTCTGCGCTGAGATCAAATTTGGCGCAAAACTCCTCGTCGGATAGTAGGCGGTGCAGGATGTATTTTCCTTCCCAGGCCGAATGTGGCCCCAGGTCGAAGTACTCTCGAAAGTGCTCTTGCTCCCAAAGTTTTTCAGTGACCAATTCCTCTTTGCTCCAAGTATAAAACCCGCCTTCTTCTCGAGGGGATTCCGGGGTAGGGGAATCTGCATCTAAGGCCGCTCCGAACAGCCCGCAGGGCAAGGCCATGTATTGTTGTAGGAAGGACCAAGTTTGGCGTAGGATTTGGGCGTAGTGTTCGCTCGGTCGATGGCGTTGTGCCAAGGCAAAGAGCTGAAGCAATTGGCCGTTGTCGTACAGCATTTTCTCGAAGTGGGGGACCTTCCAAAATCGGTCCGTAGCATACCTAGTAAATCCACCGTGAACACTATCGTACAACCCTCCGTACGACATGCGCTCCAGCGTGTGATGCACATAATCCAATACCGCTGAATGACCCGTTACAATACCGTATTGCAGCAGATATTGGTAGTTCGTAGGCATCGGAAATTTTGGTGCCCTATTGTTGCCGCCCCAGTTCGGATCCCAACTCCGCATCCAAGGCACGAGAACATCTTCGAGGTCTGAAGGTGTAAAGGTGTTGGCCATAGCATTTGTATGCACTGCGACCAATTCTTTTAAGCCCTCCTGCATCTTCGTCCCATAGGAAAGCACGGTCTCACGATCCTCGTGCCATAATTGGGCAATCTGCTCCAATGCCGCACTCCAATCCGCTTTAGAAAAATAGGTGCCGCCCCATACTGGAGTACCATCGGGCAAGGCAATGACATTCAAAGGCCAACCGCCCTGGCCGGTCATCAGTTGAACGGCCGACATGTAGCGCGCGTCCAAATCCGGTCGCTCTTCTCGGTCGACCTTGATGCTGGTGTAATGGGCATTCATCAACGACGCCACCGCGCCATCTTCAAAGCTCTCGTGTTCCATTACATGGCACCAATGGCAACTGGAGTAGCCTATGGAGATCAATACTAATTGGTCCTTGAGCTGCGCCTCGTCTAACACGTCCTGCGACCACTGTTTCCAATGCACAGGGTTTTCCGCATGTTGTTGCAAGTACAGACTCTTGCTGAGGTGAAGCTCGTTGGACATTTCCTTACTTCATTTGGTTCACGTAGTTGTGGTAGAAGTAAGGGATGGTTTCAATGCCTTTGAAGTAGTTGAATACGCCGTAATGCTCGTTTGGGCTGTGGATGGCATCGCTATCTAATCCGAAGCCCATCAAGATGCTCTTCGCACCTAAAATTTGTTCGAATAAGGCGACAATTGGGATGGAGCCACCGCTTCTCACCGGTAATGCTGGTTTGCCAAAAGTCGTTTCGTACGCCGCAGAAGCGCTTTGGTACGCTGGATCTGTAGATTGTGTCACATAAGGCAAACCGCCGTGGTGTGGCGTTACTTTCACGCTCACACTCGCCGGTGCGATAGTGATAAAGTGCTGGGTAAACTTCTCCGTAATGGCATCTGGATCTTGACCCGGTACCAAACGCATGGAAATTTTAGCGTAGGCCTTGGAAGGAATGACCGTCTTGGCGCCTTCGCCAATGTAGCCGCCCCAAATACCGTTCACGTCCAAAGTTGGACGAATGCTCGTACGTTCTGGCGTTGAATATCCTTCTTCGCCCCACACATCTGAGATGCCGATGGACTTCTTGAAGGCCTCTTGGCTGAAAGGTGCTTGAGCCATCAAGGCACGCTCCTCATCTGAAACGATTTCCACACCGTCGTAGAACCCTTCTACGGTGATTTCACCTTTCTCGTTGTGCAGACTGGCCACCATTTGAGTCAAAATATTGATCGGATTTGCCACCGCTCCCCCGTACAATCCAGAATGCAAGTCACGGTTCGGGCCGGTAACCTCTACCTCCACATAACTCAATCCTCTCAGACCTGTGGTGATGGACGGGGTATCATTGGCAATCATGCCTGTATCCGAAATGAGGATGGTATCACAAGAGAGCATGTCTTTGTGCTCGGAGAGGAACGGGCCTAGGTTCGAGGAACCCACTTCTTCCTCACCCTCGATCATGAATTTCACATTACAAGGCACGCCACCTTCAGTTTGAAGGATTTCAAATGCCTTGAGGTGCATGAACATCTGTCCTTTATCGTCACACGCACCACGGGCGAAAATGGCTCCTTCCGGGTGAATATCAGTGGTCTTGATGATGGGGTCGAACGGGTCATTGTCCCAAAGCTCGATAGGATCGGCCGGCTGGACGTCGTAATGGCCATAGACCAATACGGTCGGTAAGGCTGGGTCGACTAAGAAATCGCCATAGACAATGGGATGGCCCTTGGTGGGGTAAATATTGACGTTATGAATGCCCAAATCTTTCATGTGTGCTGCAATGTGTTCGGCACAAGCGGCCACTTGATCATTGTAGGCGGGGTCCGCTGAAATGGACGGGATGCGCAAAAGTTCAAAGAGTTCATGTAGCATGCGTTCTTTGTGCGTATCGATAAATGATTTGGGGTTCATAGTGGATTAATTTTTGGGTTCTCCTCAAAGGTAAGACCTACATTTAAATTCCTATATTCGGGCATGCCCAAATTCCTACTAGCCATAGCATTGTGTGCAGCCGGTCTATTGACCGCTCAGCCCAGTATGACAGTGAGCACCAACGGGACTCATAAAAACCCATACTGGATGGCTTCCAACGTGCTGGTAGACTCCAATCTTTCAGTGTTTAATATGGGTCAAAACGGGTTCAACCTAACCCAGCCGAACACGACACAAATAGGCTATTTCCAAGCGAACGACACAACTTTCCCTGTACAATCGGGAATTGTAATGGTAGCTGCGCAACAAAGCTCGGATGTGATTGCGAGCAGCCCCGGAACGGGAAACAACACGACATTTACAGATAGCGAATTGGCTGGTGTATTGAGCCAACTAGGAAGTACGGGCTATGCGATCAAGGACATGGTGAGTATTGAGTTCAGCTTCATCGCACAATCGGACTCTATAAAATTCAACTACTGCTTCGGCTCTCACGAATACGACGGATATACCTGTAGTAACTTCAACGACGTATTCGGTTTCTTCCTGGAAGGGCCTTATATCGACGGGGTGAGCGCACCGACGAACGGATCTATTGTCAAGAACATTGCGACCATTCCTGGAACGACGGTGCCTATCGCAGTGAATACCATTAATTCAGGAAGTCCTTCGGGCAGCTACCCGGCCTCGAACTGTTCATCGGCCAACCCAAACTTCGTGGCCCATAGTGTGTACTACAACAGTTCTAACGGTTCTATTGTGACCTTGGATGGATATACAGACAAATTCACTGCCCAAGCCCAAGTACAATGTGGCGGTTGGTACACGATCCGTTTGAAACTTGCGAATGTGAGTGATGCGGCATTGAGCTCTGCGGTATTTTTGGAGGAGAACTCCTTGAAAGGACCGGAGATTGCTTTTGCGCAGAACAACAATGTAGGCAATTCCTTTTCGGATTCACTGTTGGTAGAGGGGTGTAATAAAAACGAAATCATCTTCTCGCGCTCGGCAAACTTGGGCATAGAAATGAAGATTCCTATTTACGTGGATACGATCTTAAGTACCGCGGTGGAAGGCGTTGATTTCTCTATGTTGCCGGATACCATTACGCTTGACCCTTATGAAACTGCGGATACACTGGAGTTTTGGATATACGATGATAATGTGGCTGAAGCGAACGAGGCGCTGGTGATCGTACAAGATTACGTGTACACGGACTGTTACAACTACCCGGTACACCGCTTTGAATATTATTTGCGCGACAAGGATACCCTCAACGGGACGCTTACGTTGAATGCACCTACGGACACCGTCAACTGTCCCGGGGATAGTGTGGAACTGATCACGACGAACATCACTTACGAAGGGAGTTACGACGGCTTCTGGCTGAACGATAGTGCCTTTGTACCTTCTCGATGGGTCCAAGTAGATGGCGATACTACCTTCACCTACATCATGTTCGACGAATGTGGGGACACGATGATTTTTGAGCAGAACATGTACCTGAAGCCCTACGAGCCGATGGTGTATGAGCAGGATACTATCCGTGTTTGTCCGGGCGATTCCGCATGGCTGAGTCCTGTGTATTACGGCGGACAAGATCCATTGACCTTCTACTGGCTCGACAACCTGACCCAGAACAACCCCCGTTCCATTTTACCTTGGACGGACACCACCTTTGTGCCTTTTAGTGTGTCGGACGGCTGTCAGGTGTTGCTGATCGATAGTGCCTTGGCCATCAATATGCCTCGACCTACGGCAGGATTCAACTACATGAACGATCCGTACGTGCCGCTTCGAGTAGCCTTTGATGAGAAGGCTCAAAATGAGGTGAGTTGGACGTGGTATTTGGATTCTACTGTGATTACGGGCGAAAGTTTTGAGTACGACTTCTCGCGTCCGGGAGATTACGAGGTCACCCAAGTAGTGACGAGTGATTTCGGTTGTATCGATAGCATTACACTGATCGTCGCGGTGGAAACAGATTTCTATTTGTACATCCCTACGGCCTTCTCCCCAAATAACGATGGGGTCAATGACTGTTACGAGATCAAAGGGGTAGGGTTTGAAGCCATAGACTTCCAAGTGTACGACCGCTGGGGCAATGTAGTATATGCTTCTACCGACGAAAACGACTGTTGGGACGGGACATTCAACGGGGGAGCCTTACCGACGGGCGCCTACTCATGGAAACTACTCGTTCGATTGCCGTTCGATGAGATTGCCATGAAGGAAGGCATCATCACCATTCTCAAATAAGTTTAGAGAAACGGAATAGTTAAGATTCCGATCACCAGGACCACTTTGTAGCACAAGTGGGCCCAGCGCAATCCGCGTAGGCTTTTGGCGCCCAGTGTGAGCGTATTGGCCACGCTGAGGAGCACGAGCATGAGCAGCATGCCTAATTGGGCATAAAAACCGAACCATTGCTGCGTGAAGAATGCGGGAATCCAGGCGATTCCGCTGCTGATGATCAGGGCCAAGCGTACCTGATCGCCCCCAAACTCACTGGCCGCGGTGCTTTTTCCCATGACCGTATCGCCTTTTACCATGAGGAGGTCTTTGAGCAGCTCACGTGAGAATAGTGCGAGGCCGATAAGCCCACCAAAGGCGAGGGTGTGTAGGCTGAGGTATTGGTGATAGACGCTGATGCCAAAAAAGGGCAGCAGGCCAATGATGGCCGCGCTAAAATGACCGACCAGTGGAATGTTGCGGACCTTGTGGCTGTAGAACCAGAGTAAAAAGGCGTAGAATCCATAGAACAGCAATCCACGCCAGCTCACGGTATAAGCCATGAGGAGTCCTACAATCAATGCCAATACACTGATACGGAGTGAGGTGCTTTGGCTGACCAATCGTTCGAAGGCCGTTTGCTTGGGCCGATTGATGGTGTCGGTCTCCAAATCGTAAAAGCTGTTGATGAGGAAGCCAAAGACCAGTAGGAAGGCGGAGGACCAGATGGTCAGGTGCGTCCCTGTATCCGAGAGTGTGCTTTGCCAAGAGTTGCTGGGTTCAAAGACGAAAAGCGCCGCGAGGTATTGGCCGATGAGGAGCAATAACACGTTGTACCAACGGATTTGGCTAAGTAAGGCTAGGAATTTTAGGAGGGAATATCGGCGGCGGTTCAGTGCTGTCAAAATCTGTAGACGACTTCAGGGGAGAACCCTTCAAATTTAGACTTGACCTTATCGTAATCACGGGTGAAGCCCATGACAAAACCACCACCGCCTGAACCACAGAGCTTGAGGTAATATTCCTCACTCTCCAATCCTTCGCGCCAAAGGTCGTGGAACCCTTGTGGAATCATTGGATCGAAGTTATCAAGGACGAGGGCACTCAACTTTTTCAAATTGTTGAATAACGGGGTGCGGTCGCCTTTGACGAATGCTTTGATACAAGCGTCGTTGTATTTAATGAATTGGTTCTTCAGCATATTGCGGAAGCCCTCTTCTTTGAGTTTCTCCATGAAGATTTCTACCATCGGCTGGGTTTCACCAGGTGCACCGCTGTTCAACAAGAACACCGCGCCTGAGCCTTCTGCCAACGAAGCAGGAAGCTCAATAGTACCTAGTTTGTCTTTGCTTTTGATCAACAAGGGCAGGCCGAGGTAACAAATGGTAGGATCAATACCGCTGCTCTTTCCGTGGAAGTAGCTTTCCATCCAGCTGAAAATCTGTTTGAGGGCTTTAATGTCCTTCGCCTTTTCAGGATTGGCAGAGATCTTATTGGTACAGTAACGGTCGTAAATGGCCGCCACCAAGGCACCGGAAGAACCTACGCCAAAACCTTGTGGAATAGAGGAATCGAAGAATAGTCCGCCGTTTAGATCGGCATCGAAGGCTCTAAAATCAAAGTCGCACGGTGCGTCTTCAGATGTAAGGTACTCTACGTATTTGCGAAGGTTGGCATTGCTTTTCTCCTGTACAGTATCTTGTTCTGTGGCGAACTGGAACGCTCCCTTATAATAGGTGTGCGGAATCGATAGGCCCATACTGTTCCCAATGATTCCGTATTCTCCAAAGAGTAGCACTTTACCGTAAAAGAGCGGATTCTTTTCCATTTATAGCTGTTTAGGTCCTTGACCAACTTCGTCACATAGGTAACTCCCGTCCTTACAAAAAGTTCGTAAGTCACTGTCTATGAAATGCAAAATTACGTCTTTATGCGATTTTGGGTACAACAAATGCACATTTGCCCCGGCATCTAAGGTAAAATACAATGGATTGCCGGTGTTTTCGCGGAATGCCCATATGGCCTCGATGACCTTGATGGTATTCGGCTTCATCAGGATAAAATAGGGACGAGAGCTCATCATCATGGCGTGCAGCGTCAAGGCTTCACTTTCCACGATGGCCCCAAATCCTTCAACATCTCCATTGCGCATGCAGGTCAATAGCGCTGCTTGGTTGGTGTGGGCTTGGGCGAAACGGGCCTCTGCATACGCGTGGCCTTCCATCAAGCCGTGACCTACAGTAGAACTCACGACTTTTTCGCCTTTATCTACCAATAGAATGGTGTCTTGGAAGGTGGTGAATACTTCGGCCACATCGTCGTAGGCAACAGCCCAGCGGTCGTGACTTCCTTGGATGTCCTGGTGCGTTCCCCAAGCGGCCAATGGGCCAAAAACGCTTCGTGATCCAGACCCAGACCCTAATCTTGCGGCTTCGCTGGCCTCTTGGAAGAAGTCTGAAACGGGCAGTCCCAATGCTTGCTTCACGCTCATTAAACACAAGGCTAATGCGCTCATGCCGGAGGCAGAGGAGGCAATGCCCGAGCTGTGTGGGAAGCTGTTGGAGGTGTGAATTTCCAAATCAAGGGTGCTGGCAAAGGGAAATTGCTCGGCAGTACGTTCGAGGAACGTCTTGATTTTTGGTAGGAAACTCGGAGTGGAAACGCCTTCGAGATAAACTTCTATTTGGCCAGTGCCCGGCGCGTACTTCAACGTCGTGGTGGTAGCCGCTGCACTTAGGGTAAAGCTAATGGAAGGATTGGCCGGTATTTGGACCGGGTATTTGCCCCAGTATTTTACCAGCGCAATATTAGAAGGACTTTTCCAGGTTACTTCTTTCATTATTCGAAGCTCACGCCGCTGACTTCATTGGCGCGATCAATTTTCTTGATCAAGCCCTGCAAGGTTTTTCCTGGACCGCATTCTACGAAATGAGTGGCGCCGTCGGCCATCATTTCCTGAACACTTTGGGTCCATTTTACTGGAGCAGTTAATTGGTCGATCAAATTCTTTTTAATCTCGGTTGGGTTTTGCACTGCTTTCGCAACGCTGTTCTGGTAGACAGGGCACACTGGAGTATCGATGTCCGTTGCTTCGATAGCGGCGGCTAATTCTGCTCTAGCAGGCTCCATCAATGGGCTGTGGAAAGCTCCACCCACTGGTAGTACCAAGGCGCGACGCGCACCAGCTTCGGTAGCTTTTGTACAAGCAGCCTCCACGGCACTGATCGTGCCCGATATCACTAACTGCCCAGGACAGTTATAGTTCGCGGCCACGACTACTCCGTCGATATCGGCGCAAATATTTTCGACTACTTCATCGTCGAGGCCTAAGATTGCGGCCATCGTGGATGGATTCTGCTCACAGGCTTTTTGCATCGCCATGGCACGCTTGCTCACCAAGGTTAGGGCGTCCGTGAAGCTCAACGCACCGGCCGCACAAAGGGCTGAAAACTCACCCAAACTGTGGCCTGCCACCATATCTGGCTGGAAATCGTTGCCCAACAGTTTTGCCATAATCACGCTCATGGTAAAGATGGCCGGTTGGGTTACTTTGGTTTGCTTGAGCTCTTCCTCCGTTCCTTCGAACATGATTTTGCTCAATTCCAAACCTAGCACTCGGTCGGCGGTGTCGAACAGCTCGCGTGCTTCTTTGTGATTGTCGTACAAGTCTTTTCCCATTCCTGGGTACTGGGCGCCTTGGCCCGGAAATACATAGGCTTTGCTCATTCTCCGTAGTATTCTATGATGTTATTATGTGTTTCGGCCAATTGGATTTTGTGCAACTCCGCCCCGTGTTCAGCAACTTTCGGTGCGAGGATTTTCCAAAATTCATAGGCAATAATCTCCGCAGTGGGCTGCTTGCCCGTCATGAAGTCGATATCCAAATTCAAGTTTTTGTGGTCGACCACATCGATGATGTGCTCTCGAATGATCTGTTTGAGGTCGAAGAGGTTCATTACGAACCCTGTTTCAGGGTCGATTTCCCCTCGAACGGTCACCTCCAGTTCGAAGTTGTGGCCGTGGTAGTTCTCGTTGGAACATTTGCCGAAGACCTTTTTATTCGTCGCGGCGTCCCATTTATCATTCCACAATTTGTGCGCTGCACAGAAGTGTTCTTTACGCTTGATGTAAATCATGCTGGTAAAAGTTTAGGCAAAGATACGATGGGTGAAGTTCTCATC
>CALDGA010000266.1 GCA_937942085.1 uncultured Flavobacteriales bacterium | reverse complement strand
TTTGCAACATCATTTGCGCCGATATTAAGCGCCATGTAAGCACCCAAGACAGCAGCTATTACAATTACAAGCGCGTTATTTAATGCGCTCATAGTGGTAGCCGCTATAACACCAACAAGGACAATGAATATGAGTGCCAGTGCTGGAGCGACCAATGGTTTTGCAACGTATGCTGTTGCTAACTCTAATGATGAAACTCGACCTAGATCACGATCCAAGGTTTCCAAATGTGATGGTTCAATATCCCGTTGACTCATTTTGATTCCCTTCATTTTTCAACGTGGATAACAGGATTTATGAGATTTGCTCAAAGAAAAGTTCTTCCTCAGAAATGTTCGATATTAAGCGCACCAAGTCGGGCTCACCGATCAGCTCAACAGCTTCACCTAGAGAACACCACTTACGTTCTCGCTGCTGAGCCTCAGGATATTTTGCCTCAATCTTTTTCACCAGAAGTGGATAAACGGAAGTCCTGATTTTGTATGTAATGCCAGACTTTAATATTTTCTGGTAAAGATAAAAATCAATAGGCTCCTTAGTCTCAATCACGTCTGCAACACCTGCTTCTTCCCATGCCTCCCGAATAGCAGCTTGTACCCCGCTCTTATTTTTAAGAGCCCAGCCTTTGGGAATTATCCAACGTTTAGTTTTGCGACTAGTAACCAGAAGAAATTCAACTTCACCCCGAGCGGTTTTACGATAACACAAAGCCGCAATCTGTACTTGATGAGGTCGGAACAACATCAAGCGGAACAATTCAAACAGTTTTATTGCAAAATATTTCATACGTGCCTTGGCGAATGTATGTTCTTGCCCCCTGTTTAATCGACGGGCCTGCTTTTGTCCAAATGAGTTCAAATGAAAGTTAAGTTTAGCACTGTTTGTTATTCCGATAACGGAAAACAAGACCAAATGAAGATCGATAGGATGTCCAGTATCCAAAGACTATTTGTATGGTGTTAAGCACATAATTAATGCATATCTAAGGTTTAACAGTCTAGCGGTCCAGGCTAACACAAGGCTATGACCAAACCTTCGTACAAAGAATTAATTTTTATTTGGGCAAAAATTGGCGCTATGTCATTTGGTGGGCCTGCGGCTCAAATCTTATTAATGTTTAATGAGATTGTAGAGCGGCGAAAATGGCTGGAAGAACGGGCTTTTAATAGTGCACTTTCATTCTGCATGCTCCTTCCTGGACCCGAAGCGATGCAGCTCGCCACCTATTTGGGGTGGCGGACACATGGTGTTGTAGGCGGTGTAGTTGCAGGGCTGCTATTTGTTTTACCAGGAGCACTCATAGTAGGAATTTTAAGCATCATCTATATCTACTATGGGACCCATTCTCACATGAATTCCGCCTTTTTAGGGATTCAATCAGCAGTCGTTATCATAATCATCGACGCTATAGTAAAGCTCGCGAAACGAAGTGTTAACTCTGTATCAAAGACTGCGATCGCTACTGTAACATTTGTACTGTTATACTGTTATCAGGCTCCGTTTGCAGTGGTGATAATAGGTGTCGGCTTAACCGCTTACATTTTTTCGAAAGAGAAATTACAATCTAAGCCTACAATCACTCAACAAATTGGGCATAAGTTCATATGGAGAACTGGAGGAATCTGGCTTTGCATTTGGTTACTTCCACTGGTTGCCGTTTCAATACTTTTCTTCGACAGTATTTTTGTTGAACTAGCTTGGTTGTTCTCAAAGATTGCAGTCCTGAGTTTTGGGGGTGCTTATGCAGTATTAGCTTACATGTCTCAAACGGTTGTGGTCGATAATCAGTGGCTAACACCCGAAATAATGATGGATGGTTTAGGCCTTGCTGAAACAACCCCTGGACCCTTAATACTAGTAACAGAATTTGTAGGCATAGTTTCTGCGGCATTGTCAAATGAAGAGATAAGTATCACTCGCGGCTTATTAGGAGGCGGTGTCACGCTTTGGGCAACATTTGCTCCTTGCTTTTTATGGATATTCTTAGGCGCTCCCTACGTGGACTGGATAACGCAGCAACCCAAATTAGAATACACGCTCTCAATGGTTTCTGCCGCAATTACCGGTGTCATCTTAAACCTATTTTTTTGGTTCTCCACCCACATTTTTTTCTCTGAAACTTTAGTTTCATCAATACTCAGCTCCACAACAACGTTGCCCAAATTACAGTCTGTGCAATTCGTTCCGATAATAATTTCTTTAGTCGCACTGTCAGTCAGAAAAAAGCTTGGGGTGTTGGGAACTATTCTCTTGTGTGCGATAATTCCACTGATTTTTGGGTTGTGACAGTATCGTTTTGCTGGATGGATCTAATTCCACAATCACGCGAAAAATTATGTGTTTTAATTGTATATATATACAATGTGAATTCTAAGCAGATAGGTATTCCTACAGAGCACCCTCAATTATTGCCTAAATTTTGAGCGAAGCGAAGTCTTCCTATGATTTATTGGGAATTTTTGAGCATTTTTTCGCTTTATCCACAGGCATATGCACAAAAATTGTGGATTAGTTATGTCTTGTAATTATTTATTATGATAAACATTCCGTTAGTTATCTAAACACATATGGTTTGCCATGAGTAAGCGTCTTAACATCACAGATTTATCAAATCGATTTAAAAGGTCTGAGCGCATGCCGGTGGTGTTTCTTGGACATGGAAGCCCAATGAATGCCATCATGGATACAGAGTATAGCCGATCATGGCAGGCGCTTGGTAAGTCGTTGCCAAAACCCCAAGCTATCCTCGTAGTGTCAGCACATTGGGTTAGTAAAGGCAATACTCTAGTCGACATATCCAATGCACCAGCAACAATACATGATTTCTATGGATTTCCTGAGGAGCTTTATAACGAAAAATATTCAGCGCTTGGGTCACCAGAACTCGCTACAAAAGTTGCGAGCATGCTCGAGCACCAAGGAGGCAAAGTTGATGACACTTGGGGACTAGACCATGGATCTTGGAGCGTTCTTAAATATTTATTCCCTGATGCAGATGTTCCCGTGTTCCAAATGTCAATCGACATGTCACGGGATTTAAAACATCAACTAGAAGTCGGCGCAGTTCTAAAATCGCTCCGAGATCACGGGGTGTTAATTTTGGGTTCTGGGAATATTGTGCACAATTTATCAAGATTAAGTTTTTCTGAACGTACAAAGCCAGAAGATTTTGCGGTTGAATTTGATGCATTATTTTCTGAAAAGCTGCTGAATCGTGATTTTGATACAATAAGTGACCGATCAAAATTAGGAACACTGCTTGATCAAGCTCACCCATCAGTTGATCACTATTTACCTGCACTCACAATTGCCGGAACAACGGATATGAAAGACGAACTCGTATTTATGACAGACAATATAGATCTTGGTTCAATCTCAATGCGATCCTTTGTGTTCCATAATTAAACAGTATATTCACAGTACTCAAATGTTGCGAAATACGTGTGGCGAACTGTGTTCTTCCACTAGGTTGTCGACACAGTGTGGGACCCCGAAACCTCACCCCGCAAACAAACGCAAAACTGTTTTTGGTGTGTTTTTGAATCTCACACGCTTAGCGTAAGTGTGCGAAAATTAAGTCATTGATATTGTTTTTAAAAGTGGTGCCCGGGGGCACAACCATACTTTTCTAAATTATCATTTAATTATAGATGGTTAGAAGACGACAAAAATATGGAAGTGGTACTGAAAGCGGTCCTTGAATTATAGGTTTACCCAATTTTTAGATATATTTGATCGAACGCATGCATCGATGAATCGAACACCGTCAATGCCCTCATCAATGTTTGGATAGCGTAAGTATGCATCGGGTAATTCGATTTGATCGCGCCGCGCTGCAACAGCAACAGCAAATTCGGTATATAGATTTGCCCAGGCCTCGATCAGTCCTTCTGGGAAACCACGTCCCGTGCGCACAAATCGCTCAGTTTGTGTGGAAATGCCGTGTCCATGACCTCGGCTTAGGGTTTGATCAGGTTCACCAAATACATTCAGGTATAACTGTTCTGCATGCTCCATATCCCATTCTAACCCACCCAGGCTGCCAAAAATACGCAAGCGTAAACCGCCACGATTTCCAGGGGCCTGCCGTGTCGCCAGCAATGTCCCTGGTACGCCGCCTTCATATTCTGTCATCATGAAAACGGTGTCTTCTAATGGTTTTGGTAAACCACATACATGAAAATCTGCACGCACGCTGCGCAAGGTTAAACCACTGACAAACTGTGCCAAATGTGCTGCGTGTGTGCCAATATCCCCAACACAAGATGTAGGACCAGACACCGCTGGATCCAAGCGCCACTTGACGTGTGACGCGTCCCCTGCATCTGGCGGCGTCATCCAGTCCTGCATAAATTCAACGTGAATTTGATTGATCCGCCCCAAAACGCCTGATGCGACGATTTCCTGAGCCTGTCGGATCATCGGATAGCACGACATTGTATAGCATACGGCGAAAACCTGACCACTTTCGCCCACCGCATCCCCAAGCAGCGATGCCTCTTCGACCTTATTCGTCAGTGGTTTGTCGCAAATCACATCAATTCCAGCGTCCAAGAATGTTTTTGCAGCTGGATAATGCATGTTATTTGGGGTTGTTATCATGACGGCGTCAATCCCATCATCACGTTGTTCTTCCTTCTCGGCCATCTGCTGGAACGAAGAATACGCCCGATCTGGGTCAATGTGCCAATCCGCTGCCCGTTCAAATGTTCGCTCAGGATCCGAGGATAAGGCCCCTGCAACCACATCCCAGCGGTCTGTGAGCCGCGCTGCCATCGCTTGTGTTTGTGCAATGCGTCCACCGCCAACAACACCCAGTCGCAGACGACGAGATTGCCTTGGGAACGGGCCATTTATATCAATTGGGTCACGTAAAATCATTGATGTCTCGGATCATATTAAAGGGTTGGGGGTGTGGCACCTGCTGGCAACATTTCTACAGCCATGAAAATCGAAGGTGTAATGGTTTCAAATTGATGCCATGGGTAATTTCCATCTGCATCATACATGGGGCGGTGTGTCGTTCCAGGGGCCATTGGCTCTTCTAAATAAAGCGTACTTACATCGCGTTCGCGACACTGCTGCATTTTTCCGAACCCGATGATTTGTGTATGTACTTCGCGAAATCCAGGAACAGGACAAAACGCATGCTCACGGTGCAATCCAACATTCAGGGGCACGGTTGCAGAATGATACATCGTAAACCCAAATTGCCCTAACCAGACCTTGGGCGACATATAGTGGCCAATGCCACGCAAGCGTTCTTCGCCGCGCACCTCATAAGCAGATGGCCAAGTTGCGCGAACGCGTTCCAGCAATTCATTTTCATCAGAATAATCCGCAAATCGTTCGATCAGCACCGCGTGTTCCAAACCGATGAGTTCAACATCCGAAACAATCACGGACTGTAAGTGCCCGATCTTTTGATCCCGTATATGAATTGGGTGCTCAGACAGATTCAGTAAGATACTCTTTCCGATGACTGTAAATCTTTGCTCTTCTTGAAACACATTAGTTGTGAAAAATGGTTCAGAAATGTCCAGATTGGTAATGCTCATCACAGATCCTCTGCAAAATTTTCGGGCAACGGATTGGGTCGGTCGCAGCGGCTTTGGATATCTACATAGCCGCCTCTGTCAGGGGACTCTAATATACCCAACATAACGTCCAAAACATGTTGGGCCAAATCACCACTGGCCCTCGGGCAGCGACCCTCTTTCACGGCAAAGGAAAGGTCTAATAATCCCAAACCACGACTGTTTTCGTTGAATCCATGCCTATTTTCAGCAATGCACCACTCCGTTGGCCGATCCGTCGGACGCGGTTGTAATTCCCACCGACTCTCTTTTCGTGTCCGATACCATACAGGCCCGTGAAAATCGTTTGCCCCATGCACAGGATCAGGATCGGGAATGCAAATTGTTCCCTCGGTTCCATAAATCTCAAACCGAGGCGTTTCACTATCCCAAATATCAAAGCTGATCGTCATCGATCCAATTGCACCGCTTTCGAATTCAAGCATTGACATCGAATGTGTATCGACATCGACAGTCATCCATTCCCCGTTGCGAGGACCGTTTTCGATTTGACGCCGATCAAATGTTTTACGCGCCATACCACTAACACGACGAATAGGTCCCATGAGGAACACCATTGCCGTCAAATAATAAGGACCCAAATCCAATAAGGGACCACCACCGGCTTGATAATAGAAATCTGGGTTGGGATGATGACGCTCGACTCCGTGCGTCCCAACGAAGGCCATGCATCCCGTCACATCACCAATCAAACCTTCGTCTAACAAGCGACGCACGGTTTGCCAGCGCGCGCCCAAAAATGTGTCAGGTGCATTACCAACCAGTAACCCAGATTTTTGAGCCAAATTAAGGATTGCAGCCCCATCTTCACGATTTGTCGCAAAAGGTTTTTCAGAATATACATGTTTCCCCCCGCGCAATGCTCGCATGCTTACTTCCGCATGCACAGCAGGGATCGTTAGATTCAGGATGCAATCAAGGTTTGGATCAGAAATTATATCATCAGGGTGGGCAACGCTTGGTACACCATATTTTGCGGCCTTCTCTTCGCTTTCAGACAGATTCAAGCTGCCACACACGTAAACGGACAGCCCTGACCACTTGGCACAGTTTTGCAGATATATGTCGCTAATCTTGCCTGTCCCAATCAATCCAACGCGGAACGGTTCCTGATGCTTTCGAATGGAGTACGTCTTTTCCAATTTAATAAATCTTTCTAACTACTCAGAGTTTTGGCATACCTTTTATCGATTTAATGCGCTTTTGCGCTGCAATTCGAAACGGTGCGTTAGGCGCACCGTATCCTTGATAGTTGCCGACACGTTGCACAATTTCAAAGAACAAACCACCAGTGAACTCTTTTGAATAACACTGGAAAAATGTACCGCCATCGTCCTGATCGTAGAGAACATTAGCCCGTTTCATTTTTTCCAAAAGGCCGGCAGGCAGATCAAACCTGGCACCCAGATCGTCATAGTAATTTGATGGCATTGGTAAGGTTTCAAACCCATGTTCAATCATCTTTTCCAGAGTTGAGAAGATATCATTACAAGCAAGCGCCAGATGTTGTACTGATGCTCCGAAAGATTCAGCCAAGAATGATCCGGCCAATGTTCGATGCGTATCTGCACCATTGAGAGTTACCCGCAAAGACCCATCGGCTGTTTCAACAACTTGACTGCGCACCAACCCGTCTGGGTCAAAAACATCGACCATCGGTGATTTTTTCATTTCAAATAAAGAGGTGTAGAAAAGACTCCAGCTTAGCATGTCATCGTAACTCATGGTTTGAGCAAGGTGATCAATGTTGCGAAGCCCAAAACCCTTTTGATCAGCTGTTTGGGAAAACTCTGTTTCCCAGAGGCGGTCCATCCCGTTTTCGTTGCCAACAAAATGTATTACAGATCCGGATAATCCACGAACAGCTGGAATATCTAACTCATCTTTTTCTTGCGGCTGTTTAAATGAAGAATTGCCAAGGTATGCAGCACGCTCCAAGGTATCCCTAGCCGAGGAGACCTCAATCCCGATATCGCACACAGTGGTTCCACGGGCATTCCATTGAGTTGCAGCATGGCCAGATGTTTCTTGATTCAAGACAATGCGAATACCTCCTTGCTGATAGAGGTCAGCGGCCTTGTTTTTATGTTTGCCAATTTTGGAAAACCCCATGCTCTCCAGGTAATTACCTAAACGTTGTGCTTCTTCACCACGAGATGCAAATTCGACGAAAGACAAGCCTGATGTTTCGCTACGCCGCGGGAATTCAGGTAAATCCAAACTTATTTCTGGTTCAGCGCGCCGTACATCATCCATCAAGGAAATTAATGACCGATATCCATCTACGGCAACCAACTTTGAAGAGCCCCCTCTAAATTGGTCATTGAAGATCTCTAGACTTACAGGACCGCTGTAACCTGTCGCCATAACTGCTTGCATAAAACCTTGGACGTTTAAATCACCCTCTCCCGGCATGTTTCGGAAATGGCGAGACCAATACAGAAGATCCATTTCGATCAAAGGCGCATCAGCAAGCTGCACGAAAAATATTTTATCACCAGGAATTGATCGAAGGGTTGATGGTTCAATCTTACGGGCAAGCGTATGAAAGCTGTCCAAAATCAACCCGACATTTGAATGATCGGCACGGCGCACAATTTCCCAAGCATCCCGGTGGTCATTGATGTGTTTCCCCCAAGCAAGAGCTTCATAGCCAACTCGGATACCGCGGTCTTTCGCAATATCCCCAAGTGCATTAAAATCTGCAGCCGCGCGGTCAATTCCCCCGAGGGAAGATGCATGACAAGACGAACAAATTAGCATGAGGTCGGTACCAAGCTCCTGCATAAGATCAAACTTACGCTCGGCACGATCAAAGGCTTTAGCGCGCATAGGCTGTGGTAAACCTTCAAAATCACGGAATGGCTGAAAAAGAGTAATATCTAGACCGTAGTCACGCACCATATTGCCCACGTCGCGTGGCGAGCCATCAAAAGCAATGAAATCTTGTTCAAAAATTTCGATACCATCATACCCAGCGGCCGCGATTGCCTCTAGTTTTTCCCTAAGATTCCCAGAAATTGAAACTGTCGCGATAGAGGTTTTCATGAAGGATCACTCAAAATGGCTTGGCGTAAAGCATCATGATCAAGATGCCGTCCAGTAAAAATTTGCCAAGCATCGATGCCCTGGCCGAAAAACAATTCATAGCCGGTAATGATCTTCAGGCCTACTTCTGCAGCATGCTGCAGAAACTCTGTTTCTACAGGTGTATAGACAGCATCAAAGCACCAACCTGCCCTCAACATTGCTGACCTTGGTAAAGGTGTCCCACCAATTCCGACCATCCCAAGCGGCGTGCAGTTGACGATTCCGTCGGCTTCTTGTGCTGCCGCGCTTGCATCAGTTCCCGCCTCAACCCTTGTTCTGCCGGCAAAAGGTTGAAGCGCCTCGGCAAGGGCAGCAGCCTTATTCTGGTCGAGGTCAACCAGTCGAAGCACGTCAGCACCCAGATCTGCCAAAGCGAAGGCGATAGCCCTTCCAACACCGCCGCTACCAATCAAACAAACAGTACCTGGTTCGGTGTCCCCCATTACGTTGCAATAGGCCCGCTTAAAGCCACTGTAGTCTGTATTGAAACCCTTCGGACCGTCCTCATCAAAGACCACGGTGTTTACGGCTCCAATTGCCGCGACTCTATCGTCAGGGATCGAAACCATTTTTGCAACCACTTCCTTGTACGGGTAAGTGACATTGATCCCCCGAAACCCAGCAGAACGCCCCTTTTCAAAGGTTGCTTCAAAGCTCAGACCGAGGTCTTTAGGAGTCAACCTGTCGTAGCTGACGTCCAATCCCACCATCTGAGCGGCAGTCCGGTGCAGCTTAGGTGACTTGGATCGCATGATGTTGTCACCGATCAGCCCCAGCTTGATTACTTTTTCAATGGTAACACTCATTACAGCCCCTTCAAAACAGCGCTCTGGTGTCATGTGCCGCCTTGGTTAAGAGAACTAAGTCGACAGCAACCGCCACAAAGATTGCCCCCAAAGAAATGTAGCGCTTTGCCATATCAGGGTTCAGTGCCATCACGCCAGCAGGCACACCCATTTCAACTAATGAGGTGATTGCACCGCAGATCACTGCATCCACGTCAGGATGATCCATCTGACCAGCTAGGCCCATACTAGCACTCAGATCGGCAGGCCCTATAAACACCCCGTCGACACCGTCGGTCTGCGCAATCGCCTGCAGGTTTTTGATCCCTGTCGTAGTCTCTACCTGCACGATCAGGCACAGTTCTTGTTCGGCCGTGGTGAAGTAGTCGTCTACCTGCCCGTAACGCGTTGCACGAGTCATGCCGGCCATGCCGCGGATACCACGGGGGCCGTATCGCATCGCAGCAACGGCATTCGCCGCGTCTTCGGCTGTTTCGATGTAGGGGACCAGCAGCGTTTGCGCACCCATATCCAGTATACGCTTGAACAAAACAGGATCATTGCCTGCCGGCCTAACGAGTGCTGACACCTCTGGTGATTGACCTATCGCCTGAAGAGCACATTGGACTTCGACCGTTTCAATTGCGGCATGCTCGCAATCGACAAGCACCCAATCATAGCACGCTCCACCCAGCATCTCAGGAATAGTATTTCCGCCGATGGTGTTCCAGATACCGATCTGTGGTTGGTCTAAATGTATTCGAGCTTTAAACTGATTTTGAGGAAGTTTCATCGAAGTTCAGTCCTTACCCTTGATAACCCAAGATACGCGGCAACCAGAGAACCAGATCAGGCGACAGCATCATCACCGCCAAGGCAAGGACCAAAATTCCAAGAAATCCCCAAACTTCGGAAATAATTTCTTTTAGCGGAATTCCAGTAACTGCGTTGATTACAAATAATAAAATTCCGTAGGGTGGGGTTATTAATCCAATCATCGAATTAACGACGATCAGCACTCCAAAATGAACAAGGTCTATCCCCAGGGCCTCACAAGTTGGAATGAAAAGTGGGACGATGACGAGTATAATTACCGTTGCATCCAGAATGCACCCCAATAGCAGAACAAACACATTCACCAAAATCATGAACACCAGAGGATGCATATCAGCATCATTCAAGAACATCGAAATTGATTGTGGGATATTC
>CALDGA010000265.1 GCA_937942085.1 uncultured Flavobacteriales bacterium | reverse complement strand
GACTAACCAGCCTTCCATTCAATCCCTCAACCTGTCGGACTACTATTCCGTCTTCACGACTTCGCTAAGAGAGAGTGAGTAAAGCGATTAATTTGCATCAGCGACGGTTGCGGCGCCCTCGCCCACGAGATCCTCTGCCTCCGCGATCTCCGCCATCATTGGACTCTTGTACACTGATTTTTCTGCCGTGTATTTCACTCCCATCCAATTCCTTAATCGCCTTTTCACCGGCTTTCCGGCTAGCAAACTTGACGAAAGCAAATCCGCGTGATTTACCAGTATCTCGATCTTTGGCAATACTACACTCTGTAATCTCTCCATGTGCTGAGAAGAGATTCCTCAATTCATCTTCGCTAGCATCAAAGGATAAGCGGGCGATGAAGAGTTTGATGCCTGCTAGTTCGGAGGCTTCCGAACGTGCTTTGGTCAATACTTCACGCTCAGCAGCTAATTCTTCCTTTGTGGCCTTGCCTTCTTTGACCTTATCCATGCAGTCTTTACAACGGATTGGTTTTCCAGCAGTCGGCTCGAATGGAACGGTTGTATCTGTTCCACAAAGTGTACACTTACACTCGTGCTGTACTCTCTGACTTCGAGCCCCACCACCACCTTTTCCTGTAATGGCAGAGCGCATTCGCATTGCGGCTTGAGGTGCTTGGTGGCTTGGACCTCGACGATGGTCGGCCATCGGCGAAAGATAGGGTCTAGCCCCTTCATGACCGAGATTACCTTCGGCTTCAGCAGACCATCTTTCTCCTGCCTGGTTCAAGTTCTGTATATCTTCACCGAGAGTGTGACCATGGCCAAATCCGTTCGATAAGGCTCGATAACCTGAATAATCACATCGATTGCAATCGACATTGAAGTCTTGCTTGTCATCAGAAGTTACCAATTCAATTCCGCATGCAGGACAAATTGCCCATAGCACTCCCAACTCTGGAGAGCCTCGTGTACTTGCCTTGAGATTTGGTTCGAGTTGAGTGATCCGGGCACGTATCAAATCCCGAGATCTCATAGCGTCGCCAGGTGAAGGAAGAAATCTATCCACGATTTCAGTGACGAAAATGTCGGCAAACAAATTCTCGGCAGAAAGATCTCGATGCCCGCCATCCTTTTCGATGTGAAGAATACGAATCATTGCAACCTTTGGCATAAGTTTGGTAACTTCTGCAATTACGTCATCGCCTATCTGTGGAGAATTTGTCTCTGGACGATTAGCGTCCACCGAGATTGTATCGCCATCGGAAATAATTATGCCACTGACTAGGGCTATTGCGCCAGATCCATTCTCAGAGAGGCCCGAACCTAGGCTAGCACCAGCCGGCACTTCGACCAGGTTACCCGGCGTGACAAAGTCACCAGTACTAGCACTCATCGAGGGCGGCCACCGGCCTGCCCCCTATGAACGGTCCGGCCGTGCGTAGCACGGCAAAATCAAGAAATTAGGAGTGCCCCGGTGGTAATAGACGCCAGAATCCAGCTCTAGTCTTCCCTTGACGGCTGGAGTGATGAGAATAGGCAGCGGGTAATGCGAAATCTGTTTCCCAGTATTTCTCGGCATTCCATCCGACCGATTCGAATATCGTTTCAATATGCGTTGCTTCAGCGCTATGCATCAGATGTGAAATAGCATTTGAACGAATTATTGCTTCTAGAAAAGGCCGATCTGATTTTGCTTTTTGAGTGCCCCAAGGAGGGTTGGAAATAATCAAGTCTGCACCACTCACATCAAGAGAATCATCGACTGTTTTACAGATTATTTCCACTGAATCCGAAACACCTGCTTGCTCAATCGACTGAAATGCCACTGAGCAGGCTTCTTCGTCCGCTTCTACCAAAACTACCTGAGAGACACCCATTAGTGCTGCCCCCACGCCTAAAACTCCGTTTCCCGCGCCTAAATCAACAATGGATGAACCCTCAGAGAGGTCTCCGAATGCAATAATTTGTGCTAGCCAAGAGGTAGCAATATCGCCCGAGGTAGAATATTGTTCCAATTCTACATTCCCACATGGATGTGGAGGTAAAGAGGAAAGCAGCATTGCAAGTTGGCGCTGACGCACGGCTTGGGAAGGTAGTCACTCTATTGGGATGTGCGGTCAAACCTCTTGTGCAAGTATAGTGTTGTTATCATGCAGAAGCCCGTCGGCGAGCAATTGTTCTACAAGTAACACAGAATATCCAGCAGCACCACGTATCGTATTGTCGGCCATCAAAGAAAATCTAAGGCTTGAGCCTTCTATTTCCACCTCACCTACAGCTACTGCCATTGCCGCTTTGAGGTCATGAGCAGGGTGTTCTATTTCCTCAAAGCCGACCCAGCGATGGTCGTCATCAAGTTCTCCATCAACGAATATGATTGGTCTCTTAGCCGCTGAAGGAAGGTTAAGTTCTTGACTTCTAGAATATGATTCTCGCCAAGCACGAATAACTTGATGGGCGCTAACCTGATTCTCAAATTCGACTTCAATTCGTGCGTAATGACCGTGGTCACGCATTACCCTTTCACAAGAGGCTTCAATATCGAATTCGCTAGACATTATCTTTGTTAATTCGGTTACTATTGATTCCGCCTCTCCAGGTATATCAGAGGATATATGATGGCCTGCTCGACCTTCGGCTAGAAGCATTCTTCCTCCTCCCGAAAGGGCTTGCTGAGTGGCTATTCTAACCGATTTAATGCCAGCAATTTGTATCAATGGTGAAAGGGTAATCGCAATAGGTAAAACCATACAATTGGAACACGCTATTAGACGGCCATCAGAACTTCCTGATTGTTTCTTTAAAAGACTTAGATGGTGTATATTGACTTCGGGAACGATAAGTGGAACATCGGATTGTAAGCGGTGTATTTGGGCATGAGAGATTACTAGGAAACCTGCCGCCGCTAAATTTCTCTCCACCCTTTCGGCTGGTTCATCGGGAAGTGCTGAGAAAATTATCCTAACACCTAAACTTTGAAACTCCTCAATCAATGAAGGAAGATTGTCTAATCCTGCAATTATCAAATCTGAGGGAGGCGGACGTTCTTCATCTAAACTCCAACGGCATTCGTCATAGGGAGTTCCGGCGGTTTCTGGTGAGCCGACTACTGCTACCGGCTCGAGCCAGGGATGAAACTGAAGGCGCTGGAAAAAACGCTGAGCGACTAACCCAGTAGCGCCGAGAATAGCGCATCTGACCCTTCCATAGGCATCCATTGTTTCGACTCATCATTACACCCTTCCTAAAGAGTACTGTTTGGAGTTCTAGTTACAAATCTACAAATTTGGTTCTGAGAAGGTTAAATACCCTCGATTATTATCATCATTACGATTGACATGAAGAACATAACCTGCCCTCACTGTGAACAAATTTTCGAAATTGATGCCGCGGGATACGCGGACATTGTAAAGCAAGTCCGTGGAACTGAATTTGAGAAGGAATTACATGACCGGCTTACTGATGCATCCGAGAAACATCTGATTGAGGTCGAGCTAGCAAGGAAGGAAGTCATAGAGGAGATGACAAGCAAATCGCTTGAGAAAGATAAGAGGATAGCATTACTTGAGGGAGAATTAAACAGCCATGCTACGGAGATAGAGTTAGCTAAGCGCGAAGTAATGGAAGAAAATGCCAAGCAATCCCACGATAAAGATAAGCAAATTCAGAGGCTGAAGAACGAGCTAGATGCGGAGCGAATGAAGACAGATATGGCAATCAAGGATGCTACATCTCCTCTAGAGAAGGAAAATCTAATTCTACAAGGCAAGATAGACTCAGCATCGACTGAGTTGCAACTAATGGAGAAATC
Source organism: uncultured Flavobacteriales bacterium (assembly GCA_937942085.1). Taxonomy (GTDB): domain Bacteria; phylum Bacteroidota; class Bacteroidia; order Flavobacteriales; family Schleiferiaceae; genus UBA10364. The sequence goes on along the minus strand of CALDGA010000265.1, from coordinate 1,010 downwards.
TTTGAATGAAAAACACCAAACCGAATTAAATGCCAGGAATGAGATGTTACGACTCAAAGATGAAGAAATAGATCGAGTGAAGGATATGAAAATGAAGATGTCAGTAAAAGACATCGGCGAGAACTTAGAGCAGTGGTGTGAGAACCAATTCAATTTAGTGAGGGCTACAGCATTCCCTAATGCATACTTCGAAAAAGACAATCAGAGTGTCAAAGATGAAGGGGATGTCAAGGGAACAAAGGGAGATTATGTGTTTAGAGATTCAGATACCAACGGGATTGAATATATCTCAATCATGTTTGAAATGAAGGATAAAATGGAGGGAACAAAAGGTCAGACCAATGAATCCCATCTCGCAAAATTAGACAAGGACAGAAAGAAGAAGAAGTGCGAATATGCAGTTCTTGTCTCGATGCTCGAGCCAGAGAACGAACTGTTCAACGCAGGTCCTGTTGATATGTCTCACAAGTTTGAAAAGATGTACGTAGTTAGACCTCAAGATTTTATGCTAATCCTATCATTAATTCGTAATGAGGCTCGGAAATCTCTTGAAATGAGAAATGAACTTGCGATTATAAGAAGCCAAAACATAGATTATGAGACCTTTGAAGACAAACTACTCGATTTCCAAGATGCCTTTGGAAAGAACGTCGCCACAGCCAGAGATTACTATGAAACGGCGATCAAAGACATTGATGCAACGATAAAAAAGTTAGAGAAAATAAAGGCGAGTCTGACGACTTCTGGGCGCCAACTTCGATTGGCAAATGACAAAACTCAAGACTTGTCGATCAAGAAATTAACAAGAAATAATCCAACAATGAAAGCTAAATTTGATGATTTGAATAGAGAAGAGGGATGATTACAGGTTCACTATTTTTGTTCAATTTCAACTTCTGCGATTCTTACTTCAACCCATTCGATTCGCTTGGAGATTACCGCGTCTCTAATACGACGTTGATTCTTGTTGAGTCTCGATTTTCCAGATTTGACCTCTATGAATTTGATTT
>CALDGA010000264.1 GCA_937942085.1 uncultured Flavobacteriales bacterium | reverse complement strand
ATATTATCTGACAGTGAACACAAGTGAGTACTACAAACACATATTACTAACAGTAGATGAAAGACATAGTTCATCCGGGGGTGATTATCCTAGATGGACAAGTATTGGTGAAATCCGCTACTTCGGCACCCGCGAACAAGGGGCGTCGACCCTTCACAACGGGGAACTGGCCTTGACGAGAAACTTGACGGTGCCTCGCATCGGGCCGGCCCTCGATGCGGACGACACGCCGAGGCGGGACCGTTTGGTGGTGGAATACAACACGTTCGAAAATCCCACGGAGAATGGGGTCGTGAAGGATACGAGTGGGAGGGGGTTGGATGGTTTTATGTATGGAGCGTACTACGACGCGACCGAAAAAGCGTTGAGGTTCGATGGGTCGGATGATTATGCTAGAAGTGGCATTTTAAGTAACATGAGCGGGGACAAGGCGGTTTCGTATTCTATATGGATAAAGGTTGATATAGTGACAGCCACGATGATTGTTTCACTGGGTGAAGCTGGGGTGTATGACACTAGTGAAACTGGTGGAATATGGATGAGTAACGGCGGTATATTACACAATACTGTATTTTCTAATGGTGTTCAGCTTTCTGATGCTATTACAACAGGCACCTGGTATCATATAGTAGCTACTAAAATCCCTGGTGGTTCTGGAACTGGTACTCAGACGTTATACGTAAATGGAGTGAAACCTAGTCAGAGTGATTGGGGAACCGCAGGAACGTCATTATCATTAAACGACCCCGTTATTACACTCGGAGCTTCACCAACTTTGAGCCAACATTTCAACGGTTCCATCTCCAACTTCAAACTCTACGACGTCGCCCTCACCGCCGACGAGGTCAAGCGACTTTACGATATGGGTCGTTTCGGGAACGTGATCGCCAAACCCCTTTACATCACGGCACCGCTTCATGCACCAGGTAGTATCATACAACTACAATACACAGAGAGTAATACGAAACAAACCATATCCGCGACGTCTATTCAGGCAATACCGAGTCTCACTATAAACTTTACACCTAAATTTTCAAATTCCAAATTACTCTTAAAAGCTATTGTTTCATGTAATGCATCTTATGTAAGCGGTTTTGGATTTATTAAAGATGGAACCACAGTATACTCAGGTAATGATAGTCAAACAAATGGTGCAGATGGTACTATCATGACTTTTTATGATGGCTATAATGTTTCGGATCGCATGTATCCAGTAGCTGTAGAATATATGATATATCCGGGTACCACAAACACTATGACACTTTCACCCGCCGCAGCTAAAAATTGGAGTTCGACTGCTTATGATTTAATAATAAATGAGCGAAGCAACGATGATATGAGATCTTTGAGTACATTTACTGTGTATGAAATAGCACAATAATAATCTATACACAATGTATGAAGATATCAGAAGTGTTATCAGAATTTTATAAAGGATGTGAATATGTTTTGATAGAACAAGACTATGGAAGTTTAAAATGGCTAGAAATAAATAAAATTCCCAAACCATCTCTCGAAGAACTCGAACAGAAATGGCAAGAAATACTCTTGGAAAAACCCATGAAACTCCTCAGACAAGAAAGAGACAAACGCCTCGCAGAAACAGATAAATACACAAGCATTCCAGATTGGCCACACCCCACTGAAGAGGCCAAGCAAGCGTGGCTCGACTACCGCCAAGCCCTCCGTGACCTCCCAGCGAACACCACGAATCCAAATAAACCCAAGTGGCCTTTTAAACCTGGTTTCCCAGTTATAGAAACCATCGTAGAGATCACTGAAATCGAATATAACCAACTCGATGAAAGTGATCGTAAAATAACTTCAGAACTCAAATATGTGAACTCATCCGGAGACGCACTCACGACCGCGGAGTACGTGGCGCTTCCAGCGTCGGAACAAGGTGATTACACACAGCAAAATATATACACGTATTACGAAATTCAACGTAGTAACTAAACGTCTCCACCGTTCCAGTCACGGAGTGACTGCTTCGCCCTCAAATGCATTTAATAATTCTCTCCCAATATATTAAATGTCGATAAACACAAAAAACGGTATTCTCGACATCACGGGTGCCGTCGTCCGTGTTTCCAAAATGGAATTTAAACAGGCGACGGGTTTCGACACCGTGTTTAACAACATCGCCCGTAACACGATTCTTCTTTCGGATTCGGCTACGTACTCCACAGCTTCGACGTACCATAATTGGGCACTCAAACTCCCAAACGCGTGGGTCTTCGAGGCCGACGTGTATCTCGCTTCAGGGACGTCCGGGGGTGGTGATCACACGTTCCAGCTCAATTTTTACAACAACGTAAACACGGATGTGGCGCAGGGATACGTCCTCGGGCTCGGTGGAACATCGCTCACACTCAAGTATGATGGAACCCAAATAAGTACCACGACGCTTTCGACCACGCTCAATGATGACGCGTGGCATAAACTTTTCGTACTCTTCGAACGGGACACGTTCGCCGTCGCCATAGATGGTAAGGCAGAATACACGTTCACGGACTCAACGCTCAGAGATCGCGTGTATAACGACGACGCGGGGTACGTC
>CALDGA010000263.1 GCA_937942085.1 uncultured Flavobacteriales bacterium | reverse complement strand
ACCCACTTGATGGAAGGCGGCGCGGATTTAAGAATAGTGCAGCAGCTGTTGGGACACGAGAGCATTACCACCACCGAAATTTATACGCATATTAGCGCCCAGCGATTGAGCGAAGAGATTGCGACCTACCACCCCTTGAATTCATTATGAGAATACAACTTCTTCTCGGACTTGCCTTGCTGTTGACCTCTTGCCGTAAGGATACTACTGAGCGATACAACGAGATCATCAACGACACGATGGAATGCAGCTACGATGCCGGCTGGAGTGTGAACACCTTGGGCGATGCCATTGCGGGCACTTATGAGTGGCGGTTTGTGCGTGCCTACGGGTTTGGGGAATATTCGAGTGATAGTGATTATGAGAATTGGACCCTCGAACTAAAGGCAGATAGCACCTTCATTTTGAATCAAGCAGATTCGGTCACTGTGCAGGGGCAATGGAGCCTCTCGAACAGTTGGCTGAGTTTTATGTTAGATTGTCAGCCGCCCGCAAGCACCCTCTGGGGAGAAGTGCTCTACTGCGAACCCTACCTCGTGTTCTATGGCAGTCCTGCCGACGGCCCTGACCATTTGTACGAAAGACAATGACAACAGCAGAACTTATTGCGCTGCAACGCGCACACAAGCAAGCCCAGAGCGACACCACGGTCGCTTACAGACTCAAAAAATTAAACCAATTACGCTCGGCACTCAAAGGCCCATGGAAAGAGCGCTTGGAGCAAGCCCTTTGGGAAGATTTCAATAAGAATGCGGCCGAAGTCAACCTGACTGAGCTACTCCCTACCCTGGATAATATCAAAATCATCCGCCAAAACTTAAAGCGATGGTTGGCCCCGCAGAAGGTGAAGACACCACTGCCATTGTTGGGCTCGACTTCCTATACCAGAGCGGAGGCAAAGGGAAACACCTTGGTCATTGCACCATGGAACTATCCTATTTTTCTGTCGCTGCACCCGTTGTGTACCTCATTTGCCGCAGGAAATACGGTAATCTTGAAGCCGTCGGAATTGACACCGAAGACTTCGGAGGCATTAAAGGCGTTGATAGAGGAAATCTTCGAACCGCAAGAATGTGCAGTAGTGCTGGGCGGAGTGCCGGAAGCCACAGAGCTCTTGACCCAGCGTTTTGACCACATCTTCTTTACGGGCTCTACCCACGTGGGCCAAATCGTCATGGAGGCTGCGAGCAAGTTCCTGACACCGGTTACGTTGGAATTAGGCGGTAAGAGCCCCACCATCGTGGACGCCAGTGCGAACGGATACGAAGCTGGAAAGCGTGTGGCATGGGCGAAGTTTACAAACGCAGGCCAAATCTGTATTGCCCCCGACCACGTTTATGTACACCGGAGCCAATTAGATCCGTTCCGCAAAGGCGTAAAAGACGCCGTCAAACGTCACTACGGCGACGACCCTACCCAGCACCCGGATTTCGTTCAAATCGTCAATCCTCGCAACTTTGACCGCCTCAACAGCATCCTTGAAGATAGTAAGACCGAAGCGGGCATTTTAGATATGGGCGGTACGGCCAATGCGGACGCACGCAAAATCGCACCGACCATGGTAGTGGATCCGCCAAGAAATGGTGCATTGATGCGCGAAGAACTTTTCGGACCACTTTTGCCGGTATTCAGCTACACCGACCTAGACGAACCATTGAAAGAGATTGGAACCCGAGAACATCCGCTTGTTGTATATATCTATGCGAAATCCCGCAAAAACATCAACTACATCCAGCGCCACACCCGCGCCGGAGCGACCGCGGTGAATATGAGTTTATTGCAGATTGCCAACAACTTCCTCCCTTTCGGAGGTGTCGGCCACAGCGGGATGGGCAAGACCAACGGCCACGCCGGCTTCTTAGAATTTACCAATACGCGCAGCCAATTCTATCAATGGGGCCCGCCCATCAACAACTTTATTGCCGCCCCTTATACCGCGGCGAAACGAAAAATCATCAACTTCCTGTTGAAGAATCTCTACTAGCAAAAAAAATCCCCGGGCTGCGCCCGGGGATTTTTCTTTAGATAGCCTTGATTCTGGCTTAACCTACTTGAACCAATTCTACCTTAAAGATCAATGTTGCATTTGGAGGAATGACTCCGCCAGCACCTGAAGGACCATAGCCCAATTCCGACGGCACGATCAACGTCGCCTTAGCACCTTCGTTCAACAGCTGTATACCTTCGTCCCATCCCGGGATCACGCGACCCACACCGATAGGGATATCTAAAGGCGTACCGCGTGAGTACGAGCTATCCACCACTACGCCATCGGCCAATTTCAATTCGTAATGCACCTTCACATTTTGTCCAGCCGTGGGCTTAGGGCCCTTGCCTTCTTCGTGTATGATGTACATCAAACCGCTGGCCGTCTTCTCAGCACCTGCTTTCAAATCAGCAATAGCAGCATCTGCAGCTTCTTGAGCGGCACGTGCAGCCTCTTCTGCGGCACTGCGAGCGGTGGTGAACACCGATGATGCATCCCAAGCCTCAGCTTCTGCACCTACGCGCACGATTTCTATGGTATCCATTGTATCGCCTTGGGCCACTGCATCTACCACATCCTGTCCTTCCACCACGTAGCCAAACACGGTGTGCTTGCCGTCCAACCAATCTGTCGGGCCGTGGGTGATGAAGAACTGAGACCCGTTGGTGGCTGGCCCTGCGTTGGCCATACTCAACGTTCCAGGACGGTTGTGTTTCAATTCTGGGTGGATTTCATCTTCAAACTGGTACCCTGGGCCACCTGCGCCTGTCCCTGTAGGATCGCCGCCTTGAATCATGAAATCTGCGATGACGCGGTGGAAGGTCAATCCGTTGTAATACGGAGTGCCTACTTCGGTCACATTATTTTCGAGTGTTCCCTCTGCCAAGCCGACGAAGTTCGCCACGGTCATAGGTGTTTTCTCGTGTTCTAGTTTGATTGTGATGGCGCCTTTTGTGGTGCCAATTTTGGCATAAATACCGTTTTCCATGAGGAATGATTTTAATGAAAAGGCCCCGCGTGGGGCCTTCCGGGGTTTTATTGTTCGATTCGAACGAGTTCTACATCAAAAACTAATGAAGCGTTTGGAGGAATAACACCACCTGCACC
>CALDGA010000262.1 GCA_937942085.1 uncultured Flavobacteriales bacterium | reverse complement strand
TTCGTTTCACTGACTTTCAAGACACCATCTTTGATGAGCGCGTTGACTAAGGGTTTGATCAGGTTAAGGGGGACATTGAGGCGCTCGGAGAGTTGCTGGAGCGAAAGGGGATGTTTCGCCAACAAGGTAACGATTTCACTTGCTAAAGCCTTAGGTTCCAGATCCTTCAATGCCTTTTCCAAAATGTCGCCAGACTTTTTCATCTCACTTCCCCTCATCCATTAATTTTACCTCTTTGGAGCGGTAGTGTCCTTTTGTGAGGCGAAAATTTTGAGGGTGGTTATTGATGGAATTGCTGCCGAAAGAGTTGTGGGACAATCTCAGCAGCGATGAACAAACTGCAGTGCGTCTGTATTTGCAATGCGAGGGGAGAAGGTCTGACTGGGAGAAGTTGATAGAGCAAACTTACGGGAAGGATAAGGTCAATGATTTGATGTTTTCGCCGAATGTCCTAACTGCTATCAGCCACATTGAATTCACCTTCAGTCAGACCTTTGCTGCCGACTTGTTGAGATTGCAGCGCAAGGCGATTGCTACATTGGAAGAAGTGATGGAGGACAAGAGCAAGAAGAGCGATAGATACCGAGTTTTGGCAGCGCTGGGGGTTTTGAGGATGCGGAGCCACTTAGTTCCCGATTTTGAAATGACCTACCGTGCCCAACCTACCGAGACCCTTGAGAAACTCCTTGACCTACCTCCAGAACTTAGAGAACGACTTTTGGAAGGTGATGCAGAAGTCCTGAAGGAAATAGGGATGTGACATGAAGCGATTGGTTTTTGAACAACTGCGCGAACAACTTCGGCAAAGACTTGAAGCGGAATGGGAATTTTACAGGACGCCCGAAGGTCTAATTGCTTTCGCGAAGCATTGTAAGATGGTTGATAGGCAGACTGGAGCGGTATTTTCGTGGTCGCCTGAGAACGGCTGGGAATGGCAAAAGGATATTTTGCTCACGATACAACAAACACCGCGCCTCATCATTTTGAAAGCAAGACAATTGGGGATTTCGTGGCTGTTAGCCATTTACTCGCTCTGGAAGGCAATGTTCTTTCCCAACACCCTCATTCTCATTCTTTCACGGAACCGAGAGACAGCGATGGACATGATTGAGCGGGTCTTCTTCAGTTACTCATACTTGCCGAACCGCTTGAAAGTCGGTTACACTCACAAGACCCAACACCGATTAGCCTTTGCCAACAAGAGCGAAATTTTGACTCAGCCATCTACACCAGAGGCTGGGCGCGGTTACGATGCATCCCTTATCATCGCTGATGAGTTTGCCTATCACAAATATGCGAAAGAGAACTACGCAGCAATTTACCCAGCGATAGAAGCGGGAGGTCAATTGATCATTGTCAGCACGGCGAACGGGCACAACTTCTTTTGGCAGATATGGAATGAGGCGAAGAAGGGGACGAATGGGTTCGTCCCTGTTTTCTGCCCTTACAATCTGCGTCCTGGTCGGGATGATGCATGGCGGGCGGAAAGGGCAAAAGAGATGGCGGAATGGGAACTTGCACAAGAGTTTCCAGAGACGGAAGAGGACGCATTCGTTCAAAGCGGTCGCCCAGTCTTTCCGATAAAGTTGCTGGAAGCCTTAGAACTGCCTCAACCGCTACCGACACCACCTTCACTGACAGAATTAGAGCCCCATGTTTTGGTGTTTGAAGAGCCCATTGAAGGGCATTGGTATGTCATCGGTGCTGACCCAGCGGAAGGGTTGGCATCTGGTGACTGGTCAGCAGCGTGCGTCATAGACGGAGTGACTGGGAGACAAGTCGCTGAACTTGCTTGCAGGGAACCACCAGACATCTTTGCTTTCTATTTGAGCAAGTTAGCCGACTACTATCAAGCCTGTAAAGTCATCGTTGAGAGGAACAATCAAGGCATAGCGGTCTTGCAGAAATTGAAGGAGTTCGGCGTTACCAGAATTTACCGACAACCCAACAAGAAAGGGCAGCCAGAGTTTCGGGAACATTACCGAGAAGGCTTCCAGACAAATGTCAAGACCAAACCTTACCTCATTGCTTTGCTTGAGGAAGGTTTAAGGAAAGGGACTTTTTATCCACAAAGCAAAGGATTGGTTGAGGAGATGATGGTGTATGAGCGGGATGAAGACGGTTCAACATCTGCGCCTGAAGGTTACCACGATGACCGCATCATGGCAGCAGCATTAGCCTTCTACCTCGTCAACACTTTGAAATCCCACGAGAAACATGTCTACACCAAAAACCCATTACCATCACCAGTGCAGGAGTATTTTGAGATGCTTGAGGAATTGATGGAAGATGCCACTTTCCTCAAACCAATGAGCCTTACAAGGGAAGAACCATACATACCAGAAAACTTGCGAATTCTCACACCTTAAGGAGGGATAAGCGATGAAAGATGCGATTTGGATTGCAGCAGCAATTGCTGCTGTCGCTATCGCGTTTTGGCTTTGTGGGCTTGTATGGTTTGCCGTTTTGTTTGTCGCCTTCGGGTTGATCTTGGGGGCGATTGAACTTTACCTTTGGCAAACGAAACGGGAAACCCTTTCAAGCCAGTTTTGGCGCTTCAGCGACAGGAACAAAACCCTCGCAGACGCTTTGCTAATGCTTTTAGCCCTCGTCTTTCTCGCCCTGTTAATGCACCTTAGAGGGTGTCAGTGAACTGTTGTATATACAACAGTTGAGAGGTGACTGAAGTTGCGCTACGACTACCTTTGTGAGCGCTGTGAAACCACCATTGAATTGAATGTGCCCGTTGAAGAACGCGATAACCAATCATGCCCTCATTGCGGTTACCCTCTGAAACGCCTTCTTTCCCGTCCCTACATTCGCATTCCGAGAGCATTTAGAATGCGCCCTGATTGGGAACTGATGCTCACACCACCAGGCAAACCCATCAAATTCAATGTCCCGAGGAAGGAACTTGAGAGAGAGTTTTGGAAAGAGGTTGAGCGCAGTTTTTCAAAAGAAGTGCCACCGCATGTGCAAAAGCAACTTGAACTTGAACAGAAGACGATGGAACAGTTTGCAAGTTCCCCTGAGGATAAAATCACTTCCGTCTAAGGGATGTTGCGAGGGATGAGCCAAATATCAAAAAACTGGCGGGATTTTGGGGAATTTTTAGTGTTTACAAATCTCTCGCATGGGCTAAAATTTGAAATGGTGATTTGGCATGGGAGAGAAGATAGAGAAGAAGGTGACGCGGGAAATGTTGGAACAGTTCATAGACTTCAATTCGCAACCACCGCGATTGACCATCCCGATGACGGAAATTAGTAAAATCCTCAACTGTTCCCACTGGACTGTCAGAGTCGCCTTGAAGCGAGAATTAGGATACAAGGCTGACTTCTACGGAAGATTATGGAGTGTTGAGAAGAAAGAAAGGACAAGAAGAAAGAGAAGAAGAGGGAGGGGACATGCTCGGGCTGCTGACTAACTCATGGATAGTGAGTTCGGTGATTGAGTGCTGGATGGGGTATGTGAATGTGAGTAGGATAATGCGGATGAAGGGAATACCTGTTTCAAGGCAAATTGAGATTAAAGCATACACAAAAGACCCCTATCTGTTGAAAGTTCGTGCTGTTGCCTCTCAAGCACGAAACCGCGTCGCTAAAGACACAATCCCCAGTATGTTCGGGCCGCTATGTCCTGATGCTTTCAAAGACTCTCTCCTCACAGACCTTCAGCGTTTGCAGAATCTTTTCTTCCAGCGCGTTAACGACTTCATCGCCTTGTATGATCCCCAAAAGGTTGCCGTTGAACTGGAGAATGAGTTGAGAAAGCAAAACCTTGTCGTTCCCCTAAATGGTTATGTTCCAGACAAGAACGCTATACGGGCGAAGTTTCGCTTCAGTTTTTCCTTTACTCCACTCAAGTTGACAGATATCATTGGGCTTGACAGCCAATCAACGAGGGAGGAGACCGAGTATTTGATAGCAGCCATACTGGAGAAGTTGAGGAAGCAATTTGCACCCGTTTACAAAAACATTTTCAACAGAGCCCGTCAGAAGAATTTCGCATCTCTTTCACAAAGGGATTGGCAGACCCTCAAACATCACCTCAACAGGGCAGCGATTTTCCTTGCTGGTTTGAAAGTCCCCACACTACAGCGCATCCAACAAGCCATACAACGACAAGATGTCCTCTTGACACTGTTAGAAATGCACGCCCTCGCTGAAGAGGGAGACAACGATGTGTTATACCATGAGATAATTGCGAACCTGTAGGGGGGATTGGTGTGAATTACAAGGTCATAAGCAAGATAGGGGAAGGTGGGATGGCAGAAGTGTTCAAGGTGGAAATCAACGGCAGGTTCTACGCCCTCAAGAGGTTAAAGATCCCGCAAGGGATTTCCGTTGAGGATGAGATTGCGCTGAGGACATCTTTTCACCAAGAGGCGAACATACTCTGCTTTCTGCGTCATCCAAATATTGTCAAGGGCATAAATTACTTTACCCTCAACGGCAGTCAAGAACTGTTGATGGAACTTCTTGAAGGGACGACCCTTGACAATTTGATTTTGCAAACCAAGTTGTCGGAAGAGGAGGCGAGGGACATAATCGTCCAAGTTGGTGAGGCTCTCTCTTACCTTCACTCCCTCAACCCACCGATCATCCACAGAGACATTAAACCGCAAAACATCTTTGTCTGCAAAGATAAGACTGTCAAGTTGCTTGACTTGGGCATTTTCAAGTCCGCTAAAAGAGCGCGGATGAAGAAAGGTGATGTCAATGCTTTTGGGACACCAGGTTACGCGCCGCCCGAACAATACAACGGCTATACCGACCAACGCAGCGATGTTTACGCCCTCGGAGCGACCTTATACACCATCTTGACAAGGACTGTTCCACCTGAAGCACCTGACCGTGCACAAAATGATACCCTCTTCATCCGATCCCACATCAGCAACCCGATGCGAAAAGTCATTGAAAAAGCCCTCGCCCTTTCACCATCACAGCGGTTTTCAAGTGTCAGGGAGATGGTGGACAGTTTGAGAGAAATTACTTAAGGGAGGATGAGGGAAATGACTAATGTGGGTGTGACTTTGGCATTGAAACGGTTGCGGAAAATCGTTGACGAAGCCGTCGGGATCATGGACTCATTGCTTCAATCCTTGCCCGATGGGGAGTTGAGGGCTCACGCCACAGGGTTGGCGATAAATCTGTTAGACGCATCGTGGTGGTTAACCCAGTGTGAGGAGTATTGCAAATCGGATAGATACGGGGGTGAAAATGATGCCCAAGCGTAGTAAAAAGAAAATTACATGCAAGCGATGCGGTGTGTGGTTTGAAGACTTTTGGGGATGGGGGTTGTGTTCAAGATGTTTGAGTTTATTCTACCTTGAGAGTGAAGGAAACAACGAAAATAAGGAACAGATCTTTGAGGTCTCGCCCCCAGCCCGCCAGTCGGCGCCTCCTCATCAGGCGAGCAGCGTAGGGTCTCCCACCTATTCAGGCCCTTCTCCCCTCCCTCGCTCCACAAAAAGCCCTACGCTGCTCGTTCTCATCTTAATGGCAATGACCATCATCTTCTTCTCCTTAGGGCTTGTGGTTGTAGGTGAGAAGTTAAAGGGATGGCAATTGATAGATTTCGCCATCGCAATCCTTTCTTATGAAGGTGTCAGGTTTGGCTTCAAGAAATTGTGGACATTGCTGTGAAGGAAAGGAGGTGAGAAACCATGGCGCGGGAAAGAGCGACAAGAACAACAAGAACAACCCAAAGGCCCCGAACTGAAAGGGAACGCCGCACACGCGAAGAAGAAGAACGCCGAAGGGGTCGCAGGGGTTATGCCGAGGTGCGTGTAGAGGAAGAGAAGAGAAGGGAGCGCGGAGGGCGGCGTTCTTGATTTGATTTTGGGGCTGCACCTGCAAGGGGATGAGGCTTTTAAGCCTCGTCCCCTTAACTGACCACAACATATTGTGGTCAGAAGGACAAGAAACCACAACATATTGTGATGCGAGGTGACGAAAGATGCCGTTGGAAATTGTTGAAGTCGGAGAAGGGAAAGGACCTGAAAGAATCGCTATAGGGATTGTCGGGCCGCCAAAGTCTGGCAAAACCACCTTCGGCGCGCAAGTGTGCGCCGAAGAAAATGGGCTGTTGGTGGATGTTGAGTATGGCACTGGTTTCGTGCCATACAAAGTTAAAGCAGTCCACCCAGAAAGTTGGGAAGAACTACAACAACTACACATCTTCGCCAATACTTACGACACCCTCGTGATAGATACCCTTGACAAGTGTTATGACTTGCTGGAAGCCAATGTGTGTGCAAGGTTGGGGGTGACAGATCTCGGAGAGAAGAAGTATGGTGTGGGTTACGCAGCAGCGAGGAACGAGTTGGTTGAGTGGATGGAGAGTTTGAAAAGACATTTCCGCATCGTTGTGTTTTTGTGCCACATAAAACCTGGCTTTGACATAGAAAGTAGGTTAATAGATTTGCCCGCGAAGACGAGGCGGGCATTTGTTGCGCTGATGGATGTTGTCGGGTTAATGATAGCCGACACATCCGAAGGAAGGTTAA
>CALDGA010000261.1 GCA_937942085.1 uncultured Flavobacteriales bacterium | reverse complement strand
ATTTTGCTTTTTGAGTCCCCCAGGGGGGATTCGAAATAATCAAGTCTGCACCACTCAATTCGAGAGAATCATCGACTGCTTTACAGATTACTTCTACTGAATCCGAAACACCTGCTTGTTCAATCGACTGAAATGCCACTGAGCAGGCTTCTTCGTCCGCCTCTACTAAAACTACCTGAGACACGCCCATAAGTGCAGCCCCAACGCCTAAAACTCCGTTTCCTGCGCCTAAATCAACAATGGATGAATCCTCTGAGAGGTCTCCGAATGCAATAATTTGTGCTAGCCAAGAGGTAGCAATATCGCCCGAGGTAGAATATTGTTCCAATTCTACATTCCCACATGGATGTGGAGGTAGAGAGGAAAGCAGCATTGCAAGTTGGCGCTGACGCACGGCTTGGGAAGGTAGTCACTCTATTGGGGTGTGCGGTCAAACCTCTTGTGCAAGTATCGTGTTGTTATCATGCAGAAGCCCGTCGGCGAGCAATTGTTCTACAAGTAACACAGAATACCCAGCAGCACCGCGTATGGTATTGTCGGCCATCAAAGAAAATCTAAGGCTTGAGCCTTCTATTTCCACCTCACCTACAGCTACTGCCATCGCCGCTTTGAGGTCATGAGCAGGGTGTTCTATTTCCTCAAAGCCGACCCAGCGATGGTCGTCATCAAGTTCTCCATCAACGAATATGATTGGTCTCTTTGCGGCTGAAGGAAGGTTAAGTTCTTGACTTCTAGAATATGATTCTCGCCAAGCACGAATAACTTGATGGGCGCTAACCTGATTCTCAAATTCGACTTTAATTCGTGCGTAATGACCGTGGTCACGCATCACCCTTTCACAAGAGGCTTCAATATCGAATTCGCTAGACATTATCTTTGTTAATTCGGTTACTATTGATTCCGCCTCTCCAGGTATATCAGAGGAGATATGATGGCCTGCTCGCCCTTCGGCTAGAAGCATCCTTCCTCCTCCCGAAAGGGCTTGCTGAGTGGCTATTCTAACCGATTCAATGCCAGCAATTTGTATCAATGGCGAAAGGGTAATCGCAATAGGTAAAACCATACAATTGGAACATGAAATTAGACGCCCATCAGAACTTCCTGATTGTTTCTGTAGAAGACTTAGATGGTGGATATTGACTTCGGGAACGATAAGTGGAACATCGGATTGTGATCGGTGTATTTGGGCATGAGAGATTACTAGGAAACCTGCCGCCGCTAAATTTCTCTCCACCCTTTCGGCTGGTTCATCGGGAAGTGCTGAGAAAATAATCCTAACACCTAAACTTTGAAACTCCTCGATCAATGAAGGAAGATTGTCTAATCCTGCAATTATCAAATCAGAGGGAGGTGGCCGTTCTTCATCTAAACTCCAACGGCATTCGTCATAGGGAGTTCCGGCGGTTTCCGGTGAGCCGACTACTGCTACCGGCTCGAGCCAGGGGTGAAACTGAAGGCGCTGGAAAAAACGCTGAGCGACAAGCCCAGTAGCGCCGAGAATGGCGCATCGGACCCTCCCATAGGCATCCATTGTTTGGACTTATCATTACACCCTTCCTAAAGAGTACTGTTTGGAGTTCTAGTTACAATTCGACAAATTTGGTTCTGAATAGGTTAAATACCCTCGATTTCTATTTCTTGGCATGTTCAATGAAATCGTGTATATCGTCGGCGGCCTACTTGCAGGTGGCGCCATCGGCTGGTTACTAGCCAAACAGAAAACAAATCAAGAATTGAGTCAAGCAAAATCGGAACTAAGTCGTGCAAATGCTTTGAATGAGGCAAACGAAAGTGGAGACGAAAAGACCCGCGAACTTCTGAATGAAGAAAGAAAGAGAGTAAATGAATTGCTTGAATCGAGGTTCGAAAATATAGCAACCGAAGTAAATCAACGCAACACTGAGGCATTTTTACAACTTGCAGAACAGAAATTTAACTCGGATCAAAAAGAAGCTGAAAAGTCCCTTGACGCAAGGAAAATGGAGGTTGAGAATTTAATCAAACCTCTGCGTGAGGAGATGACAAAATTATCTCAAGCAAATTCGGAAATGGAAAAGGAGAGAGTTGGCGCTTATGAAGCAATCAAGCGTCAATTGAAAGAGTTAGGACAGAAGGCAGACTCTCTTGGAGATAGAACCACTGCTCTTTCGACCGCATTAACCACCTCTGGACAAGCAAGGGGTAATTGGGGAGAAATGAAACTTAGAAGGCTATTTGAAATGGCGGGTATGTCAGAACAAGTTGATTTCTTCGAACAAGAAACTGTGGAGGGTGGTGGTCGTCCAGATTACATTGTCCGACTACCTCAGGAGGGAGTAATCCCAGTCGATTCAAAGGCGACTGGCTCTCATTTCCTACAAGCGGTGGAGTTGGATCCAGGGCCAGAACAGGATGCACATCTGAAAGAACATGCCAAAGCCATGAAGAGTCGAATCAAGGATCTTGGCGCAAAGGCGTATCAAGAGTCGATAGAAGGCGACTTTGACCATGTTGTGATGTTCATACCTAGTGAAGCGATGGCGGCCGCCGCATTCACCACAGATCCTGAATTGCTGGATTATGCTATGACGAAATCTGTATTGATTGCTACCCCTGTTACCATGCTGGGATTATTGAGAACCGTCGCCCTATATTGGCAACAACATGCTCTAGCAGAGGGTGCAAGAGAGATTTACGATGTGTCAAGGGAGATGTACAAGCGTACTACCACACTAATCGAACACATGCTGAAAGTTGGTACACACCTAGATAAGGCAGGTAAGTCATACAATGAAGCTATGCGATCTTACGAAAGCCGTGTCTTACCCCAAGGACGTAGACTAGATGAATTGAAGGTCTCAGAAACATTGCAAAGTGGCCTACCCGAAGCCACTGAAGTAGGCACTAGACCAGATAGGTTAGCAGAGGAGAAGTGATGACCTTACTCCTTCTCGCAAGACCATGATTGATTGGGATTCCCACGAGTTCCATCCTGTGGTCGATATGCCCGAAGATTACACAATTCTTGACTTGTCCGAAGGGACTTGGACTCCTCCAAAGACCAAATATAGTGTTGGAAAGTACGATGAATTGAGACCCGGATTATACTCAACTGACCTCTTTTCGGGAGAGCGCTGTCTACACATAGGAATAGACATTGGTGCACCGGTAGGAACTGCTTGTATGGCATTCGCAGACGGTGAGATTTCTCACTTTGGATACAATGCAGCCGATGGCGACTATGGTCACGTTGTAATCACCAAACATATTCTAGATGGAGTTCCAATTTGGGCTCTCTACGGCCATCTTGATTCGGCTTCGATAGAAGGGAAATCAGTCGGTCAGAAGGTGAATGCTGGTGACGTAATATGTTGGATGGGAGCTCATGACGAAAATGGTGGTTGGGAGCCTCACCTACATTTTCAATTATCATATCAAGAACCGGAAACTCACGATATGCCGGGAGTTGTAGCGCCTAGTGACCGAGATGAGGCTCTGCAAATCTATCCCGATCCAAGATTGGTTTTGGGAGCTCTTTACTAAACTGTTGAAAGATATGTCTTGAGACCATCAATCGCAATCATCTCGGATGGGTCAATACCATTCATCACAGCCAATGCGATACTCACCCAATCAGTTATGTGTGCAGCGATTAGAAGGCTCTCAAGGAGGCTTTCTCCTTCACAATCTAGCAACCAAGAATCGCCTGGTTGAAGGTTCTCCATCATCCAGTTCATTCTCGCGCGCACGCGTGAATGTGTGTGTGGGCTTGAGAGGTATAGCAATGCTTGAGATGATGAGTTTCTATTCCAAGCGACTATCTCATTGTGATTCATTTCTGGTAATTGGACGGGACGGGAAAATCTCTCAGAGTTCTCGTTTAGTTGATTTGTAAATCGA
>CALDGA010000260.1 GCA_937942085.1 uncultured Flavobacteriales bacterium | reverse complement strand
AAGCTGGCAAGACTATTCAGGAAACGGTAACTAATCCAAAGTCACCGTTATCCCGAGTCCTGCGACTGATTTGAGCTGCCAACCCTCAAAGGCATCAAAATCTTGAACGAACTGATAATTAATGTTAAGCGTAAACCACTTGTCGAGCTTATAATATGATATAAGTTCTCCCCTCACATCCAGCTCCGGGTTTTCATCAAAATAATTATAGAAAAAATCTGTCCTTAATAAGATTTTGAAAGTGCGCCAATAAATCTTATTGAACGTCAATGTTGCATTCGCACCACCTTGTAGCAGTGTACTACTAGTACTATCAACACCAAATGCTCCTAATTCTCGAATGTTCGAGTCTAACACAAATGTTGTTTTCGTACCAAGAGGTGCGAAATACAAACTCCAGCTCTTGTAGCGGTTGCTGATTGCACCGAGTGAAAATTGAGCGTAAACAGGAGAACCTATATTGCTAATCATAGTCGATCTAGCAGTGTCTTCTATCGCATATCCTGGCATTGCCTGGCTATTTAATTCAACCTGAGCGGAAATTCTTACGAATTTTTTATCGTCTATTCCACCCCTAGAGAAATTACCGACATACTGGAGGTTGTCTATAGTTTTAGTTGTTCTACCTAATTGATTATTCAAACCATAATTCAGCTGCAATAAATGACGACCTGTAGCTTTTTGAGACTGTATTTTGAGTTGTTCACGAACCATTAGTGATGCATTCGTATTACTCTCACCTCCTTGCGTCCAATTACGCAAATCGGTGCGCATAAAGTTGATATTATACATCCCTTTATGCTCATAGATTCTTTTCTTGGTCGTATCCGTTTGAGCTACCGCATTGAATGTGATACACATTCCAAAAACTAAAAAGAATGTTATCGATTTGATTTTCATGTACTTATTTTATAAATTTAGTAGAGTAAACTTAATATTTTCAAAATGAAAAATCTCATTACTTCGATTTTCTTGTGTGGAGCTTTGACAACTTTTGCTCAAGTAGGGCCCACAAGCGGTACTCAAGGAGCAGTAACTGGAGGGGCTGCGGTGACCACAAAAACAGCACCAAAATTAGCTGGTGTGTCCATGCAAGATTTAAATAGATTACATGGTTCATACAGCAATGGAAACATAGATGCCCAAAGTGATGAAATACATGTGGTATTTAATGATGCCATGCCTAGCCAGCTCGATTTTAAAGGTACTGTAGTGGTAGCTACTACTTTAATTCTAGAATTGGATGGTTACGATAACATTAGTGGAACAGCGATGCAAATTCAAATTACTGCTGCACCTTCTAACCAGTCTAACCCCAAAGAATTATATGTAATCAAGCAATTTGGGAGCAATGACAAGTGGGTTTTAAAAGAAGATCCATTTAACCCGAAATAAAAAGCTGAATACAATAATATTTACAAAAAAAGCCCCGCTTCGAGCGGGGCTTTTTCTTAGAATTTAAAATCATACCCTTTGAGGGTGAGTTTGTCGTATTCCTTTTGATCGAACTCGAATAAGCGACTTGGCTTCTTGTTGCCAGGGGCTTCGAAGATGCTCTCACCTACTTCCACCAGCAATTGGCTACGCATGAACTTCTTTCTGAAGTTTCGCTTATCCAATGCCTTGCCCAAACATTCTTCGTACAACGCGTGAATCATGTTAAAGGTGAACTGTTTCGGCAGTAAGACGAATCCGATAGGACGATGCTTCACTCGGCGCTTTAAGCGCTCATAGGCCATCTCAAGGATTTCATTGTGATCAAAGATCATTTCCGGAGCCTCATTGAGGTTCATCCACTCGTACCCTTCTACCTTGACATTCTTCACGAGATCCCAATTCACCAATGCGTAGTGTGCAATGTTCACCACACGCCCCATAGGATTGCGGTACACTTTCGCAAAGGCATTGAGCTGCTCGAGATACACCTTATCCATGCCAAGAATCTTCACAGCCAATCGTTTGGCAACATCTTCTACGCTTTCTGAAGCACTAACCCAGTTACTAGGCAGCATGGGCGCTCCACGATAAGGCTCTTCTGATTTCTTTCCAACCAGGGTGACTAATTTCTCGCCGTCAAAAGCAATAACGACGAGTGAGGTTCCTAAGGCAACATCAAATTTCATAAGTAGAAGTATTTGCAGCAAAAATATAAAATGTCCAAGTGGAACTTTATTTTACGCTGTTAATTTTAGGTTAATCAAGGGTTTAAGGATATTAAGTTCCAATTAAGAACAATAATTGGGCCAAAAAGTTCAGGGATGAAACGAAAAAAGCCACCTGGGCATCCAAGTGGCTTTTCATCTTCAGGGTGAAAGACGGGGTTCGAACCCGCGACCTCCGGAACCACAATCCGGCGCTCTAACCAGCTGAGCTACAATCACCATTTAAGGGGCGCAAATATATAGTTATTCAATTCACATCTGCAATAGGTCGGATTAAAAAATTGGGCAAAAAAAAGACCGACTCCAAAGGAGCCGGCATCAAATATCATCTATTCCTACAGGCGATTAAAACACCACCCAAAGGGTAATTACACAGAGCACGAGCAGGAAAGTTAGCGCACGCGTGATTGAGGACATTGGTACCCTGGTATCCTTGCTCCAAACCAATGAAGCGTCGTCGTACGTCTCAGCTTCAGGCTTCGCCAAGCTCACTACAATCAAAATCACCGAACAAATGGCGAAGAGTAGCAATGCGAAGTGTAAAAAGTTCATTCCCACGTACCAGCCCAGGAATCCAGTATATTCTCCTCCTGCGACCTCCATGGACAATCGACCTACACCTAAAATGGCGCCCGAAATGAGAGCCCACTTGGCCCCTGCAGAATTGATCTTCTTAAAGAAAATACCCAGCAGGAATGCCGCGGCAATAGGCGGAGAGATGTAGGCTTGAATGGACTGCAACTGTTGGAACAAACCACCTTCGATGGCTTGCATCAGTGGTATCCAAGCAATACCCAAGGCGACAAGGGCGATGGTGGAAATACGGCCGGCATTGACCAATTCCTTGTCCGACGCTTCAGGACGGTATTTCTTGTAAATGTCAAAGGTGATGAGCGTTGAAGTAGAGTTAAAGACGGAGCTCAACGAAGACATGAGTGCAGCCAGTAATCCAGCGACCACCAACCCTTTAAGACCGGTAGGCAATACCGTTTTGACCATCAAAGGCAAAGCAGCATCATAGCCCGAGGTTCCAAAAGAAAGGAGCTCGGGATTTTTTTCTGCCAAGGCAAAAGCAACGACACCTGGCATCATGAAGATGAAAAGCGGCAATAATTTGAGATAACCTCCGAACAAGGCACCTTTGCGCGCAGTATCAACATCTTTCGCAGCGAGGACGCGCTGCACGATGAATTGATCCGTACACCAATACCATACCCCAAGAATAGGAGCGCCAAACATGATTCCTGTCCACGGATAATCCGTATCACTCATAGGACGCCACAAGCTCCAGTGATCTTCAGTGGTATATGCGACCAATTCCCCTACACCACCCAAATGGTTCAAACCAAAAATGGTTAAGATCACCGATCCTCCCACCAGGACGAACATTTGCATCATATCCGTATACACTACAGCCTTGAAGCCGCCAAATACGGTATAAATACCCGTAGCGACCACGATGAAGATGGCGCCCGTCCAGAAATCAATGCCCAAAAGCGCCGTGAAGACAATGGCCCCCGCGAAAATGGTTACTGAGATCTTTGTCAAGACGTAGGCAACAATGGACACGTAAGATAAATACGTTCTGGCCCAGCCGTTGTATCGTTTTTCCAAAAACTCAGGCATGGTAAAGACTCCCGAACGGAGGTAAAAGGGTACGAAAACCCAACCTAGAACAATCAAAATAAGGGAGGCGAGCAATTCGAATTGGCCCGCGACTAATTCTCCAGAAGCTCCCTGACCCGCCAAGCCGACCAAGTGTTCTGAACCAATGTTAGAAGCAAATAATGAAGCACCGATAACGAACCAGCCTAGGTTTCGCCCGCCGAGGAAGTAATCCGCAGCTTCGCCATTTTCGCTCTTTTTCGAACCGCTTCTAAAAGCAATCACGAAGACCGCGACGAAATAAAGTGCTACAACAATATAATCTGTTGTATTGAGCATGAGTGTGTCTTTTAAGTTTCGTCTCTAATGTAGTGTACTTTGGACAATTACTCATCATTGCGTGAGAATTGTCTGCTGCTACAGAGAAGGTATTGTGTACCTTTATTTCATGGCCCGATTCTCTTATCTCCTCCTGCCCCTCCTCTTATGGCAGTGCCACACTGCGGTAGAAGAAATCCCTATTTCGGGACCCGCCTACTCGGGACCCCTAACGTACACGGGTGGAGATCGCTTCGCTCGCACCGAACGCACCATCGCCCTGGGCCAAAAACTCTTTAACGACCCAAACCTCAGCATCGACAGCACGATCAGTTGCGCGAGCTGCCACAAAGCTGATGCTTATTTCTCAGATCCCGGTAAGGCGCTTTCCGTAGGACTCGAGGGAACACCCACCCAGCGCAATGCGAGCGCTCTTGTGAATTTGGCCTGGCATCCTTACTTCTTTGCGGAAGGGGGCGTGCGAAACCTAGAACTCAGCTCCTTTGTTCCCATCAATAACAGACACGAATTTGGCCGTGAACTCCATGATGTGGTCGAAGGTCTCATGGAGGACCCTTGCTATGTGCTGGAATTCAGTGAAGCCTTCGGATCACAGCCCATCTCGGATGCCCAGTTCGTTACTGCCCTAGCCCACTACATGGCAGGGCTTCAACACTACGACAGCCCGTACGACCAATGGTTAAGTGGAGATTCCAGAGCTCTAGGGCCTGATGCACATATCGGTCTTGAACTTTTCGAAACGCATTGCACTTCTTGCCACAGCGGACCTCAGCTGAGCTCATTTGCCATCGCGACCAATGGTTTGCCCACCAATGCAGATTACGGCCGCATGAATCTCACCAACAACGCGGAAGATAGCGGCGCCTTTAAAATCCCTACCCTCAGAGGCATTGCCCTCACCTATCCTTACATGCACGACGGCAGCTATGCCGATCTCGATACCGTGCTCAGGACGTATAATAAAGTGCGAGCGCTGGGGTTGACCGGAAAAGAATTGGCCCATCTCAAAGCCTTTTTAAATACCCTTCACTAGCGTACCTTGTAAGCATGAGCAAAGACCCTAAGGTTTTACATGTGGTAAAGTGGTATCCGCACACATCGGACCCTCAAAACGGCATATTCGTCCAAAAGCACATCGAAGCAACTTCCGATGCGCCCTTGGTACTGGGTTTTGTGAATTCAAACGACAAATTAGAAGAGCGAGACGGCATTCAGATCTATGGAGCGCGACGCATGAGTCAAGCAGCCAAGTTTGGCGCAATGACCGCACGCATTGCCCTTGACCGCCCCGATATTGTGCACTTTCACTGCTACGCGCCCGACCTGCTCCCGCTGTTGTGGTACGCCCGATTAAAAGGCATTAAAACCATTCACACCGAGCACGGTAGCGCCTTCCTAAACAATAGATTGCCCTTACTTCAAGGTTGGAAATTGAAGGCCGCACGCTGGTACTTTCAAAAGCTAAATCAGCTGACCTGCATCAGCCCTGCACTGAGTGAGGGGCTATCCGAGATTTCGGGAAATCAAAACATCAACATTCTTCCGAACATCATTTCTACTGCGGCCAAAGAGCGTACTTCATCTCCGTCAAGCTTCAGCTTTTGCGTAGTCGCCGATGTAGTGTTCGAAACGAAAGCGCAAGAAATCATTTTGGAGTGCTTCAAACAACTCTCCCAAGCCCAGGCTGAGCTTCACTTTTACGGCGGAGGCCCTGATCTCGAACGTCTACAAGGCTTGGCACGTACCTTTCCCAATGTTTGGGTGCACGGGAGAAAAACAAACGAAGAGGTGCTGCAATTGCTCCCAAATCACGACGCACT
>CALDGA010000259.1 GCA_937942085.1 uncultured Flavobacteriales bacterium | reverse complement strand
CAAGACCGGTTCACTGAAATATTCTTCGAGCTTGAAGGAGAACCCAACCGGATCATTCATCTTCACCAAACCTGAGAAAATGAATAGTCCCCCTACGAGAAACTGAATGACGGGAATGAGAATGCGTTTGATCATAATCCTGTTATTTGCCGCGTTCCATAAACATGATCAGCGCAAACACGCTGTAGTTCACCATATCGAGGTAGTTCGCCTCCAGGCCTTCACTGACCAAGGTCTTGCCTTGGTTATCTTCAATTTGTTTCACACGTAACAGCTTTTGAATGATCAGGTCCGTGAAGCTTGATACCCGCATGTCGCGCCACGCCTCACCGTAATCATGGTTCTTGCGCAACATCAGCTCCTTAGCCTCGTTCGCCTTGGCCAAATACGCCGCGCTGGCCTCTTCCCAGCTCATATCTGGCTGCTCCGCCACCCCGCGTTCGAGTTGAATCAAGGCCATGATACTGTAGTTCAAAATCCCAATGAACTCGCCCTCAAGTGGATCGTCCACCTTCTGGGCTCCCTTCTCTTCTATGCTGCGCAGGCGCTGGGCTTTGATAAAAATTTGATCTGTCAACGAAGGCAGACGCAGGATGCGCCATGCGGTTCCGTAATCCTTTCCTTTTTTCTCAAATAAGCCGTGGCATTTATCTAGTACGGCATCGAATTGGTCAGCTGTATTCATTACTTAACTTTGCGTTACCAACGAAGATACGAGAACAATGACGGAGTTCATGCTCAATGTGCAAGGGACAATTCACACGATATCCACACCCTGGGTGATGGGCATCATCAACTGTACCCCGGATTCATTTTACGCGGAAAGCCGCACTGGCACTGCTGAAGCCGCCGCCGGCCAAGCACGCAAGATGTTGGAGGAGGGCGCCCGCATTTTGGATTTAGGCGCCTATAGTTCTCGTCCGGGCGCCGACCACGTCACAGAAGATGAGGAGTGGGCGCGTTTAGAAGCCGTTCTTCCGTCGGTGCAAGCCGTGATGGCGGAGTTTCCCGGGACCTTTATCTCGATTGACACCTTCCGCAGTGGAGTGGCGCAGAAAGCATTGGACGCTGGAGCACACATGATCAATGATATCAGCGGAGGAACATTGGACCCTAAAATGCATGAATTTGTGGCCGCACACCGCTGTCCATATATCATGATGCACATGCAAGGCACGCCACAGGATATGCAACAGAATCCGACCTACAATCACGTGACCCAGGATATTGTGAAGTTCTTCTCACAGGAGCTGCCAAAGTTGCACGCGATGGGCATTCACGACACCATTGTGGACGTAGGTTTTGGGTTTGGCAAGACCCTGGAGCACAACTACCAGTTGCTGCGCGAGTTACATGCCTTTCAATTATTGGGCCGACCCATTCTCACCGGCATTTCCCGTAAAAGCATGATTTACAAGGCCCTAGAGAGTGATGCGGTGCAAAGCCTCAACGGCACCACCGCCCTCCACATGGCTGCCTTGATGGGCGGATCTCAGATCCTCCGCGTACACGATGTGAAAGAAGCCGTAGAAACCATTACCTTGTTTACCCACCTTTACCCGGAAGGAGTACCACATTTATTGCCATCATGGGAGCGTTAAATTTTGGGGTTCTCGATGCCCTCGACATCATCATCGCAGCATTCTTGCTGTACCAAATCTACCGTCTGTTAAGTGGCACGGCCGCCATTCGCATCTTGATTGGAATGTTGGCCATATATCTGCTTTACAGTTTAGTGAGATTTTTAGAAATGAAACTTCTAAGTGAAATTCTAGGTTCATTTATGGGCGTCGGATTGATCATTTTGGTGATCGTCTTCCAACAGGAAATCCGAAAGTTCCTCTTGGTCGTGGGATCTGCCACCTTCACGCGCCGCCAGGGCTGGAAAGGATTGTTCAAAATGGGTAAGGCCGATCAAACCCATACCTTAAGCATTGAAGCAATTGCTGCCGCCACGGCACAATTGGCCGAACATAAAACCGGTGCCCTCATCGTCATAGAACGCAAAGATCCCCTGGGCGCCTTCGCCGGGACGGGCCATGAGCTCAACGCAACCTTGAGCCGCATCCTGCTGGAAAGCATTTTCTTCAAAAACGCGCCACTGCACGACGGTGCCACCATCATCTCCGGCAACACTGTAGTATCAGCAGGTTCCATCCTGCCGCTGAGCGAGAGCAGCGACCTCCCCTCCCAGTTTGGATTGCGCCACCGTGCGGCCGCGGGAATTTCCGAGCGCACCGACGCTTTGGCCTTGTCTATTAGTGAGGAAACCGGAAGCATCCACCTCTTCTACGACGGCACCTTCGAGCGCGTGCCCGTAAAGGCAGTTGCCGAACGATTGACCGTCCTACGCACTCAATAGAAGCGAATATTCGAGGACCAATTGGTCCCAGAATTCAAAAGCCACATTCCAACACACCAACCATCCCTTGGGCATCAACGGCCCTAGAAACACAGCTCCCAACCCCGTCCAAATAAACAGCGTGTACACCGGCACCACCAGTAAGTTTCCTAGGAGAAAAAAGGGAGAGGCACCGCCAAAATGGTGGCTGACCAAGGGCAGCGTGCCCATCCATGCCGCCAAGGAAATCTGAACGGTCAAGAGCCACACCGGCAACTTCGGATGCTTTACTAACTGGTAGTGGTGCATGAATTCGGCCCAAGGGCTCTGCCTCAGGACAAACAATATGGCCAACACCGCAGCATAACTGAGCTGAAAGCCCAATTCCTCCACCATCTCAGGCGCCACCAAAAAACACCCCACCCCCACGGCCATCGGCCAATGCATCGAGGCCACCTTCCACCGCCCCGCCAAAGCGATCCGTGCCAATGCAAACGACCCCACCGCCCGCACCACCGAGGGTCCACCGCCGACCGCCGCAGCATAGACCACCAAAAACACGACCAACACTACCTGCACCGACCATTGCCAATACCTGTGCTGGTGCAGCTTCACTAGGGGCAACAACATACTGGTCCAAATCCCCACATGGAAGCCACTGACCGCCAACATATGCCTTATGCCCAGCACCCCGAAAGCCGCTATCGTATCCTCCTGTAACCCGCCCTTATCGCCGACCAACACCGCTTGCAGGAAAGATGCGAGCCGCCCTTGCGCCACCGCCCCAATCCGCCCCGTGAGCCACTGCCGCAACGCAGCACCCGCCCCCACCAACACCTCGGGCGGCTCGTACCTATACCACTGACGCCATTCGAGGTATATAGGAGCAAGGGTGAGTGCGAGCGCGGCGAGCAGGAGTAGTTGGAGGTCGTGAGCGGGACGGCGCCAACGCGGCGACCACAGCAAAAGCCCAATGACCGCGCTCGCAGAAATAGTATACTGCTCGCGAAGCCCTACGGCCATCAATAAAATGAATACGGGATAGAGTGGCATCTATAAAAATTGGCCACAGAATCGCAGAAAAGAAAGTGTTGTGGAAAACTATGGCTTATTCACCAAATCGTACGTGAGGTCCTTGAAGTAGAAATCCAAAATTTCTTGCCAAGTAAATCCTGAAGCCGCCATATGCATCGCGCCCTGTTGCGCCATGCCAACGCCGTGTCCAAAGCCCTTTCCGGTGACCACCACCCCCGCCTCCGTGGCTTCACATTGCACGAAAGTGCTGCGCCATTTGAACGCACGCCGAGCGGTTTCCAGCTTGTGTTTTTCTTCGCCAAAGGTCCAATACGACAGTCGATCGCTGGGGAGGTTTTGAAAGAATTGGCCCCATTCCTCTTTACTGAGATCCACTGAAATACGCGTCCAGTAGCCGTTCCACTCTTCCCAGGTATGGCTTTGGGTCCAATTAAGTTTTGAGCCCTTCAACGAAAATGGATCCACCACCATTCGGCAGTACGGAAGGGCCTGAGACCACACCTCCTGAGGCAATACCGTTTGGCCGCCTGAATTGCTGTGGTAAAATCCTATAATGGGTTTGCCGTTGTATAAGGCCACCGTATCCTGAACGCTCAACACCGCCTTCATCACTTCGTCGGCATGAGCGCCGTGGGCCACACCCTTAAAAGCTTGAGAACTTTGGTCGTCTTTGACATGAAACCCTTCTTTGATATGCTTTTTCTCATTGCTCATCAGCCAAGTACGGGCCAGTACTGCCTGCGCTTTCAAATAGCTACCACGACCGGTCAAACCGCCTTCAGCTTCAACCGCACCCGCCAAATAGTGCTCCATAGAGCAACGAGCAATGGCATCAATGTAGATGAGGTTGTTTCGAAGGGTCAATTTTCCGATATACGGACGCTCTTCCGTCCATTTTCCGCCCTGCAGCACGCGCAAGACAATGGTATCGTTAGAATAAAAGGTGATGGAATCAAATTCCGTCCTATTGATCATCAACTCCGCGCGAAAAGTGTAGAGCGGATGTACATCGTCTAGACCATATTCTCGGACGTACGTAGAATCTTTATTGTATCCTTTCAGCAAGTACGAACCCTGCTTCACCTTGACCTGGGCACGCGAGTAGAAGTCTTCAGCAAACAAAAACACCCTCGGGCCACTCATTCTTGTTTCCTCCAAAAACTCCTGCGCCTGCACCCCTAATTGGGCAAAAAGAAATAGGGCTAATAGTGTTCTCATCGCTGCGAAGATACAAGGTCAATGAGTTCTTCCGCGGTTTTATCACCGGGGTTATAATCATCCAAAGCCGCCACCAGCTCCTCGTAATATGACGATGAGTCCATTTCTTTTACCGAGTTTACAAACAAGCTCGAAAGGCGTTCGGGCGTGACTTCCTGCTGCAGCAGCTCGGTGATGGCCGGGCGGTCGAGGATGAGGTTGGGCAAGGAGAAATACTTGACCTTCACGAAGAGTTTTGCGATGCGCAAGGAAACTGGATTCGCCTTGTAGACCACCACTTGTGGTACTTTAAGCAAGGCTACCTCCAAGGATGCTGTTCCACTGCAAGTGGCTGCAAACATCGCTTCGTGGAGTCCTTCTTCAATGGGACCAGTGAACACCTCCACATTTGCAGGTACTTCCAATGCGGGCCAGAATTTCTGTGCTATGGCCGGTCGAATGACTTTAAATTTTATGGCTGGATGCAAGCGTGCAAAATCATAGAAAATCGGCAAATGACGCTGGATTTCTTGTTTTCTTGACCCCGGCAGGAGCGCCACGCAATCTGCTCCAGTAGCGACTTTATCTTTGTATTTAAAAGCCAATGGATTGCCCACATAGGTAATGTCCAAGCCCCTCGCTTTGTACCATGCTTGCTCAAAAGGGAGAATGCTATATATGGCATCGCAGTACTGACGGAGTTTTTCAATGCGCCCCTCTTTCCAAGCCCAAACCTTGGGCGGGATGAAGTAAGCCACACGTATGCCTTGTGATTTGGCCCAAGCCGCCATCCTCAAGTTGAACCCTGGATAATCTACGAGGACGAGCACGTCCGGCTGAAAGGCCAGTACATCGCGTTTACACTGTGAGAATCGCGTGGCGATGGTTCTTGCGCGCAGGACCACTTCTACAAAGCCCATGAATGGCTCGGAGCAGATGTCTCGATCTAAGGCAACGCCAGTAGCTTGGAGCTGAGGGCCTCCCCATCCGCGCTGCTCAGTGGATGCTTGACGAGCTTGTAGAGCTTCAGCAATAGCTGCCGCCTGTACATCCCCGGAGGGCTCGCCTGCGATCCAATAGATTTTCATTAGACAATGAATTGGAAATAAATTACGCCGATAAGGCTGGGTATACATGAAATCAAAATACCTCTGGAAACATGTTCACGTTCCCAAATCATAGAGGCAAAAAATAATGCAGCATTTATAACCACCCCAAAGGAAATGGCGCGCATGACGATCAGTCGCCACGCCGGGTTAGCGGTATCGCCTATATCCTGGAGCACTGGAAAGGTCTCTAGGGCGATGGCTATGGAAAACACGGGCGCACCCAATCCTACGATGAACCCAATGAATTGGTCAATCTTATTCTTATTTATTCTCAAAATTCCACTGGTTTAGGGTCGCAATAGTTTCGTGAGCCGTCAAATCTACACTCACAGGCACTACGCTTACATAGCCTTCATGCAATGCAGCAATATCCGTATCGCTGCCTTGATCATACAATTCATATTTACCGGTCAGCCAGTAATATGGGCGTCCATAGGGATCTATTCTGGAGTCGAACTCCTCTACCCAATTTCCTATGGCCTGACGACAAACCTTCAATCCTTTATAAGGCACTTTATCATTGGCAGGAATGTTTACATTCAAACACACCCCGCTCGGCAATCCATTTTCCAACACATTGGCAATGACCGTGCGCACATATGGTTTCGCGGCCTCCATGGACGCCGTCCAAGGAAATTCATCCAAACTAAACCCAATACTATCAATGCGCTCCAAGGCACCTTCGACCGCCGCACTCATCGTTCCGGAGTAGATGACATTCACCGAAGCATTCGACCCATGGTTGATCCCACTTAAAATCAAATCCGGGCGGCGCGGCAGCACCACATTGATGGCCAACTTCACACAATCTGCGGGTGTACCGCTGACCTTATACTCCTTTTGTGGCCCTTCACTGGGCACCTCGTTGCATCTAAGGCTCTGGTCCAAGGTAATGGCATGGCCCTTCCCACTTTGCGGTCCATCAGGGGCCACCACATAGACTTCGCCAAACTCATTGGCGATCTCTAATAATGTTTTAATACCTGGGGCTACGACACTGTCGTCGTTTGTCACTAAAATGAGAGGGCGTTTTGTCATGAGTTCTAGGGCTATCTGCCAAAGTTACATTATGCTGCGCAGAGGCATAAATTTTGTTTATTTGAATCCGAACAACTTTATAACACCAAAATGTTTGTACTTATTATTCTTTTTGTGGTTTTAGGCTTTGTCGTGCAACAACGCTTGAAATCGAAATTCAAGAAATATTCGCAAGAAGCCTTGAGCAATGGCTTGAGCGGCGCAGAGATTGCCCAGAAAATGCTGGACGATCACAACATCACTGATGTACGCATTCAAAGCGTACCGGGTAAGCTGACCGATCACTACAATCCTTTAGATAAAACTGTCAACCTGAGCCCTGAAGTCTATGCTGGACGAAGCGTGAGCGCTGCGGCTGTGGCTGCCCATGAAGTAGGCCATGCTGTGCAGCACGCCGTGGGTTACCAGTGGTTGGACATGAGATCTAAACTCGTCCCTCTGGCCAGTGCCAGCGGGCGCATCATGAACATCGTGATGTGGAGTATGTTCTTGGGATTTGCAGGGCTCAACCTGTTCAGCTTTGATACCATCATTTGGGTTTTGATCTTTGCGCAAACGGCCATTACAGCCTTCACTCTAGTGACATTGCCTGTAGAATACGACGCTTCTAACCGTGCATTGAATTGGTTGACCTCTACGGGAACCATCAATACCATGGAACATGAAAAAGCAGCAGATGCTTTGAAATGGGCCGCACGTACCTATTTGGTCGCTGCCTTGGCTTCTATGGTGCAGCTCGCGTACTACATTTCGTTGCTCAACAGCAGAGATTAATACAGACTTTGATGCATAAAAAAACCGCGCCCAAGGGCGCGGTTTTTTTATTGATCTTACCTAGTGAATTATTTGTTCACCGTGTAACCTAAAGACTGTAGGTAGGCAATTTTCTCATCAACAACGGCTTGCTGGCGACGCACTACTTCTTTCTCAATAGAACGTGTTAGACCGGCCAATTCCTCATCAGAAAATTTCCCCAAGAACTGAGAAGCGAATAAAGACTTCAAAGTTTTGTTATTGTTTTGGTTTTCGCGGATGTAGTTAACTACTGCCTTTGGTTTCATAAAAACAAGTGATTTATATATACAATTAGGTAATAAAGTTACGCGAAATTTACAGACAAATTTTGTAGATCTCTTGTAGAAGAAAAAAGGTCTTTATTTCAATACAGTTAAATCGTCTACACCCACCTGCCTAATAGCGATTAATGGTTCTGCGTAATCAGCACCAATGATACGCCCCCAGTCCTGAGCACGGGCAATTACACTATCCAAAAACCCCTTACTCGCTATGACCGTTTCCGGTTCTTTACTTTCAGGATTATAAAACTGGCTCTTATGTGCTTTTATACTCGCTATTTTTTGCTCAAAACCATTGCTTATATCTACAATTACATCTGGATTTAAATTATAGAATTGCAAGTATTTATACATAGTTTTTGGACGCCAGGGAGTTAAATTCATTCCCTCCTCCTCTAATATGATTTTATGCAAACCACTTAAAAAACAAGCCTCCTCCACCAATCTAGAAGCCCTTCCGTGATCGGGATGACGATCAGTAGGCGCATTCATAATCACAACCTCAGGCCGGTACTTTCGAATCGTCTTTGCCACTAATAATTGTGATTCATGGTCGTAGCTCACTTGACTATCGATCATGCCTAGGTTTTTTCGAAGCACACAACCTAATATTTCCGCTGCATCTTTAGCCTCAGCATCACGTAACTCTGGGGTTCCTCGTGTCCCCATTTCACCGCGCGTCAAATCAATGATGCCCACTTTTTTTCCGGCTCTAGCATGAATGGCTAAAATTCCTCCAGCACCCAGCTCGACGTCGTCAGGATGCGCACCGAAGGCAAGTATATCTAGTTTCATAAGCTTTATTTTCCTGCGGCAAAGGTGGTGATTTCCATGCTCATAGGACTTGCGGAAGATGGGAAATGTGCCACCCATCGGCCATTTTCATCAATCAAGAACTTATTAAAGTTCCAGCTGACTTTGGCATTTGAAACTCCATTCAGATCTGAATTACATAGCCACTGATATACTTCATCCCCTTTCTTGGCATTCGTTTTGACCTTCGACATCATGGGAAAGGTTACCCCATAATTTGAAGTACAAAATGCGGCAATCTCACTTTCCGAACCAGGTTCTTGCCATCCGAAATCATTGGATGGGAATCCTATAATCGTGAATTTTTCGCCCCCATATGTGCGATATAACTTTTCTAAATCTTTGTATTGCGGTGTGTAACCACATTTAGAAGCTGTGTTTACGATCATTACTCTTTTTCCCTTTAGGGACGAAAATGAGAAAGGCTGACCGTCAATGGTTGTTGCATTCAGTGAATAAAAATCAATAGGTGGAACACTCATAGCCAGTTGGTTTGTGCGGTTACTCTTTCCTG
>CALDGA010000258.1 GCA_937942085.1 uncultured Flavobacteriales bacterium | reverse complement strand
AGCGAAGGCTAACTGCATTCCTGAATTTTCCACACCTCGTGATCAGTCGCCTCAGGACGGGGGCTCCTGCGAGATGTTCAGCTCCTATACCTGGTATAGGATTAGCAAAATCGACATCCTGTCAGATTAAGCGGCCAAAGCGTAAGAATCTTCGCCAGTTAAAAAAAAGTGAAGCGGTGTATTAACGAGCAGCCCCTTCCGCGCTCGACATGCTTACATCAACCTTCGGCTTGCTGTCAAAACCAGTCAGCCCCATTAAAGTTGTGGGTTACAAAGATAAGCGAATTCTAGGCCAATTATGTGTACATCACTGCAGGAACTATGGAAATAATCGCTAAAATCTGTACTATCTTTAAGGATATGAAAATCGGCATAATAAGAGAGGGTAAAGTCCCAATAGATAAGCGTGTTGCGTTAATCCCAGCACATGCGGCGACATTGAAAAGTTCGTACAATTGTGAGGTGGTGGTTCAGCCTTCCGCTATTCGTGCCATTACGGACGAGGAATACGTGAATCACGGAATTGCGTTACAGGAAGATGTGTCGGATTGCGATGTCTTGTTTGGTGTAAAAGAGGTGCCCATTCAGGATTTGATTCCGAACAAAACGTATTTCTTTTTCTCTCATACCTATAAGCAACAGCCATACAATGCAAAGCTTTTGAGGGCTTGTGTCGATCGTAAGATTCGTTTGATTGATTACGAATTACTCAAGAAAAACGGAAATCGTGTGGTGGCATTTGGCCGGTTCGCAGGTTTGGTAGGTGCCTACAACGGTCTACGGGGCTGGGGTGAGAAATATGGACAATATGCGCTCAAGCCTGCACATGAGTGTCGTGATATGCAAGACATGTTTGACCAACTCAAGGGAATTGATTGGCCGGCAGATCTGCGCATCCTTCTCACAGGGAAAGGACGCGTGGCAAGCGGTGCTGTGGAGACACTTGTGGCTTCGGGTATTCCGCAAATTTCACCGGAAGAGATTGCCGGTTATGAGGGTTGTTTTTGGAGCCAATTGGACGTAGAACATTATTACAAGACCAACGACGGACGGCCTTTCGATCGCAAGGAACTCTTTGCGGATCCAAGCGGCTATGAGAGTGATTTTATGCGTTATGCACCTTTTGCCAAGCTCTACATCGCAGGGCATTATTACGATAGCCGTGCGCCTTTCATTTTTACGAGAGAGGATGCGAAGCAGGCAGAGTTTGCCATTTCCTATGTGGCGGACATCAGTTGTGATATAGACGGGCCGGTGGCGTCGACACTTAGAGCCTCCACTATTGCCGATCCCTTTTATGGGTACCTAGCTTCTGAGGAGAAAGAGGTGGGGCATGATCATCCCGAGGCTATTGGGGTGATGGCGGTAGATAACTTGCCGTGTGAGTTGCCAAGAGATGCCTCGCTAAGTTTTGGCAGTGACCTGATGACCCATGTTATCCCAGCGCTTTTTAATGGCGATGAAGAAGGCGTACTTGAACGCGCTACAGAATGTGCGGACGGTGCATTGACAGATAAATACGCTTATCTTCAAGCATATATAGATCAAGCCTGATGGCTAAAAACACATTGCATACTCAGAAATCGGCCACAGATGGACCTTCGGTGAATCCGAAGTTTCAAGCGGGAAGGAGACCTGCTTGGACCGTGGAGGAATTGGAGCGCGCCATTCTTGTTGGGGATCGTGCGGCGCTTGCTGCCGGGATCACCTTGGTAGAAAGTGAATCGGCTGAGGATGTGGTGAAGGCGGGGGCACTGCTAGAAAAGTTATTGCCTCATGCCGGGAATAGCGTGCGATTGGGGATTTCTGGAGTTCCAGGGGTCGGAAAGAGTACGTTCTTGGAATCCTATGGGGTACACTATTTAGAGTCGAATGAAAAGGCGCGGTTGGCTGTGTTGGCCATTGATCCATCTTCGTCGAGGTCTCACGGTGCTATTCTGGGGGACAAGACCAGAATGGTTAAGCTGGGGCGCCATGAGCGTGCGTTTATTCGTCCTACGGCTTCTTCGGGAGCGCTGGGCGGTGTGGCACGGGCAACAAAGGCAGCCATTGTATTGTGCGAGGCAGCGGGTTATACGCACGTGTTTGTAGAGACCGTAGGCGTGGGGCAAAGCGAAACGGCAGTGTCCCAAATGGTCGATGCATTCTTGTTTTTGGCGATGCCGGGAACTGGGGATGAGCTCCAAGGCATCAAGAAGGGAATCATGGAGATGGCTGATTTGATTGCCATCAATAAAAGTGAAGGCGAGCATGCTCCAGCGGCCAAACGAACGCGTGTGGAATTACAGCGCGCGTTGCAATTGAGTACGAGGGACGAGTTTAATTGGACCCCCACCATTACCCTGATTTCAGCATTGGAAAGTCAAGGGTTCGAGGATTTGGATGCGGCTATCGATCAATGTATTCGCCATTCTAGAGGGCAAGGTTGGTTCGATGAGAAGCGTCGTCGACAATCAGAATACTGGTTTGAAGTGGAAGTGCAGCATACGTTGCGTAGTGTGCTGCAACGACATGATGGGTTGCAGGCAGTATACGATGATTTGCGAGCAAAGGTTGGCCAAAGCGAAGTAGGCCCATTGCAGGCCTCGAAACTATTTATCGAAGAGTTAAGACGTCGGCTCGACCGTTAGAAATTGCGAGCGGCTTCGTGCTTGAGTAGGAGGATCGCCGCCTTCGTTGGGAAGATATCTCCTGTCATTTCGAGTTCAATCAACTTGCGGCTGAGGTCCGCGGCAGTAGCGTTTTCGTCCATTTCGGCGGTGACCTTGTTGATCATGCTCACGACTTGGCTTTTGGCGCTCACGATGTTGTTCCAGATTTTATCACTGACATAG
>CALDGA010000257.1 GCA_937942085.1 uncultured Flavobacteriales bacterium | reverse complement strand
TCGCCAAGCATACAACTCAACGATGCCTTGTGCATCTTTTATGGGTTTTGTTTCGTTGCCTGTTTGCACTTTGATTTCGTTTATGTCCCAAACCAAGTCAGAGAGCCAAGGGTTGCCTATGAGGTTCCAACCTTTCTTGAGGGGTATGGTGAAAGGTTGAGTGTCATCGGGCAAATCACCTTTCACATTAGGTATAACCTCTTGGGCAAAGCGCGCCCAGAAACCTTTACCAACCTGCAAGGAGGATGCAGGAGTAGCAGGGTAGATGACATATTGCCTCGTGGTTGGGTCATACCATGCCCACTTGTTACCCTCAAAGCCGAAGACTTGTTTTGGATCAGGCTCTTCGCTGACGACGGGCAATGTAACTATCCTCAACCCACTTGACAACCGAGGGGGTTTACCTACTTTAGTTGCTGCTTGAGGTTCGCTGGGGATAACGCTCCGATTACCCACTCTGTCCACAGCCACAGCGTAGAAGCGATACTCATGTCCGAACTTGCCGAGGAAAGTTGCCGAACCTTCTATCTTTCGGCTGAGATCGGGATTCAGAACCTTCCAAAGGGAGTAGGGTTTGCCATCATCGGAAACCCAAACCTCCACATCTCGGATTCCAGAAGCATCGTCGGAACCTGACCAATTGACAGAGAAACGAGCCGTCGGCGCTTCGGGTATCGTCGTAACTTGGACTTGAGGTGCTTTAGTGTCAAGGGTAATGGCATGTTCGTTGGTAGTCATCGGTGGGTTGACTCCCAAATGGGGGTCAAAAGTGATGGTTGCTTTGTTTTTGATAGTGGTGCCAGAAGGAGCATCTCCTTTAGGGCGAATCTGGAAGGTAACGAACCCCTCTCCCTCAGGCTGATTCCGATTGGGTGGAAGGAAGCCGTCAGGATGATGCTGACCAGTATTCGGGTCAATCCCTTTAAAAGTTACAGTCAGTTTTCGGGTTTGAGGGTCAAGAGAACTTCGGACTTGGACAACTAAATCGGGACGCACATTCACATCATTGTTCAGTTCGCGAGTGCCTTCGGGAAGGGAGACAACATGGTTTCCGAAGCCAAACTGAACGAAGGATAAGGTCTCTAAGTCAAGGTTAGGGTCAAGGACATCTTCCAGCAAAACCTCCTCCGCAGATGCTCTCGCACTCTCCAAATTCTCAAAGAACAAGTTGTAGGTAATGAACTGGTTACCCGACATGAAGCCGTCAATTCCAAAAGAGCCATTTTTGGCGTTAGGGTCCCAAGAGCGAACGACGGAACTTTGCTGTGCTACTAATTCATGAAGGTTCTGAGTCGTCAACTTTCGGGCGTATTCACTGGCTTTAAGATACGGCACTACGCCTGACCTTATTGCGACATTTGTCAACCTCTGCAGGATTTCCAAAGTTAAGCCGAGACCAGAGACACTTGCCACCTTTGACATGAGCCAACTAAGGGCAATTTCTTCGGGCTTGTCACCTTTTGCTACTCCGTAAAGAATGCCAGCACCCTCCTCTGCAACATTCTCGGGTAAGTTCAATTTCTTCATGAGCAATTTCTTAAGGGCTGCAGTTCCTGCTTGAGAGAGGGCAAAATCCACTGCCTCCTTTTTCAACTCCCGCCACACATTGGCTTGTGAAAGGAAAGCATCCGCTATTGCGTTCGCTGCTTTATCGTAGTCAAAATCAGCGGGAAACGCAAACGGGTCTTCTGCCTCTATTGCGGCGAGTTCGGTCTTAATAGCGTGTATCAGAATTGGTTTGGGAATGAGGAATTGGATAAATCGGGAAGAATTTCGTGAGCGTCCCAAACCCATTTCCCTTGCTTGCTGTGCAATGAAAGCGCAGAGGAAATTGGACGACACGACTGTAGCACTAACTCTCAAGGTAAACTCTTGAGTGGCAGATGCATCCCTCGGAACGACACGAATGAAGATGGAATGTGTCCTCCAACCAGGGTAGACACCCAATGCCCATCCTCTGTGGGGAAGAAGGGGAAAGCCAGGCTCGGTCTGACCCGGCTTCCAAATGCCTCTTAGGACTTCTTGCCCCATGTCCACGATACGGTAGTGAATTTCCACTTCTTCACTGGGTTCCACTTGGAAGTTAAGAATGAGGAAGGGGGTGTCGGGCAAGTTGCTGTGATTGTTGATAGTCAACCGATAGGCTTCCTCCCGTCCAGCACGAATTCGGCTTGGACCGATGAAATCGGCGATAAGGGACGGGCTTTCTAAACTCACAGTCCAATAAATAGGTCTCCCAATGATGGGCAAGATTCTAACCTCAACGGGAATGTTGAAATTCTGAAGCAACCCGCCAAACCAAGCGGGTGCGACCTTGTCAAACACTGAAAAGACCGCTTTGATCTCCGTCCCATCTTGGGAGTGGGAGATGTCTAAGGGGTTAATTTCCGAGAGGTAAGTCCTCGCCCACTCATGTGGAACAAGGATAACTTTTGTTCCTTCCAAAAGCCATTTGCCTTTGATGGTGACTTCAATCAAGTCAAATTGAGTGTAGCGAGTGTTCAAATCCACTCTTTCCACTGAGATGTTAGGAGCGAGTGTAACTGCCTGAGGATAAGTCCTTGACTTTCCATCGGGTCGGGTCAGAACTAAATCCCAAGCACCAAAGTCGTTCGGTGTAAGTGTGAAATTAAGGGTCGCCTTGACAGAATAACCGGGGACATACTCGCTGACTTCAACGGTAGCAGCAGCAATCTCCTTCGTTGCCCTTTTGATTTTCACTTGCAAGCCAGCCCCGACATCGGTAACTTTGAAATTAAGAACGATGGGATCATCTGGTCGGTTAACCATTATCGTTTGTGGGAGAGTGTTGTAAACAACTGCCATGAACTCCCTCACATAGATTGACCGAGAGGACTTAACACCCAATTGGCTTGCCTCAAGAGTCCAATACCCAATCAGTTGTTCCAAAGGTGCTGTGAAGGTTGCTTTGGCTTCGGAAGCACTGAGAACTTGAGTTTCGGCAGTCAAAGTAGTGTCGCCTCTCACCAATTTGACTTGGAGAGGTTCATCCACTAAGAAAGAGCCACGAAGGGTTAGAACTAAGGGTTGCTCTGGTTCGGCAGCGATGTCACTTGGCTCAATTTGGGTCACGGAGATTGGCCTCAGAACCCTTAAAGTCGTCTCTGCCTTCCTACCATTGGGGTTCGTCACCGTCAATGTCCCCAGTAGTTGCTCAGCATAGGGGTTATCGTTGAAGTATGACCTTACTGGCGAAAAATCAAAGTTGGCTTGAAGTTGAGTGTGGTCTCGGCGTTGAACAGATTGAGCGGTGATCTCAGGAACTCCAGAACCTGTCGGAGGTTTGAAGACAACAGTGACACCATCCATGAACCCACTTCCTCGGATGTTCAGGACCTCTGCCCGAGGATAGACGGTGGAAGGTTCAACAGCAGTAATGGTCGGAGTGGCAGTGATAAGGAAGATTTGAGTATTTCTCTTTTCCTGTCCATCTGGATTGCGCACCACCACATCCCAAACGCTGCCATCTGGTTTACCCTCCAAGTTCACAACTCCTGTCAGTTTCTGGGAGGAGACGAAGGTAATGTTGGTGGGAACGATGGTCTCTCCATTTCGCGCCAGCCAAAAAGTGGCACCATTCTGGAAACCACTACCCATAACGGCTAACTCCACCTGACCGAAGGGAGGCGCTTGGGAAGGGATCACACCAAAGACAATGAACTGCTCCTGAATAGCCTGCCTTAAGACATAAAGTCCATCGTCGGCAGCAAGGTAAATCAAATTGCCCCGAACGGATGCGTGGTGGCAAGAGCGACCTGTGAACGAAGCGACTTTATTTACCATGTTAGGCAAATTGGAAAGGTCAAGCACAATGAGACCGTTTTC
>CALDGA010000256.1 GCA_937942085.1 uncultured Flavobacteriales bacterium | reverse complement strand
GGGTAGTCAGTCACATAGGCATTCCTCTCTCTCAGTTTGGCGAAGAATTGCGTGAACCCACCTTCGTAATCTGGTGCGACGGAATACATCCCCACTGGGATATAACCTGCTATGTATCGTTTTATTTCGCATTTGTCTTTCAGTCGTTCCGAAGAGTGCCTGTAAAGCCCGCCGACCTTAGTCATGTATTCGCCGAGCGTTATCACTTCCTTTTCCGTGGTTATGGATATTGGCAGGTTATGTCGGGGCGCGCCCCCCAAAGTCCCCAAAGATATACATGTGACATCGGATGCAGGCATGAGCGAATGGACAAATTTGTTCTGAGTGAAATACTCTCTAATCTTGCTCACGGCGAACGCAAAGCCTATCTTGAGGTGATTTTCCAGCCATTCTCTCGTGCTGCGCCCCAACCCATACTTATTCACTGTCGCCCCTATCACATCCGTGAAGGAATTGTGGGCGGGCACATCCTCTCCCCAAATGCTCACATTGGAACTTTCGCCCGTAGGTAAAGTTGAGTAACTAAACGCCATACCTGTTATCTTCTCTTCGCCTTCCTCAGATGTAATCGTGTCGGGCACCGATAAGTAGTCTATATGCCTCACATAACTTCTCGGCTTAAATTGGGGGCTGCGTTTTCTGTCCCTAATATAGGGAAAGCGGATGACTTCTTCTACCTCAAAATAGGGGTGGACGACCCGTGCTATCGTCTCTTTCTTCGGGGGCGCTAAGAATTTCGCCGTCTCCGCTATCCTCTTAAAAGAAACGAAAGCCAACCTAACTTGAGTGGTGAGCGCCATTTTAAACTTATACCTGACATTGCCCAACTTTCGGATATACTCAGCCGTGCCCCGCAAGAAAACTCTCGTTATATTCTCCGCTGGTATTTCTTCCGTTTCTGGGTCGCCGACGATGAGGCTTCCTGTCGTTCCGCTCCATACCAGCAACGGGCTCGGCACATCTATAAATGGTGGCATTATCCAGTTGCCTTGCCCGTCATAGTATCCCGTCGTGTAGGATGCGAACACACGGTCGTGCCCCCCATTCTCCAGTAAATTCCTGAACCACTCTGTATCACCATCAAAT
This sequence comes from uncultured Flavobacteriales bacterium, assembly GCA_937942085.1. Lineage (GTDB taxonomy): Bacteria > Bacteroidota > Bacteroidia > Flavobacteriales > Schleiferiaceae > UBA10364. The sequence continues at coordinate 4,093 of CALDGA010000256.1, read as the reverse complement.
TCGCCGATGCGCCCCAAATTTATGTATCCCAATAACGACAGTCCTACACTCTTCACATCAAAGTTCCACACAGACCACCATGTAGGGTTAGAAGGCGGGGGGTAATAGCCAGCGTCAGGTGAATATTTCCAAGTGCATCCCTCAAGGAACGCTTCTTGTGTGGACGATTGGAGAAATTGCGGGTAGAAGGAAGGTGTAGGTAATATCCAGTCGGATGGCGAAAATGCGCCCCCCTCACCTTCCTCTTCTACCGTCTCTGCGCCCAGAAAATATGATTCACCCAAAGAAATGTTAAGGAACACACCACTTTTAGTAAACGGAACTTTCTTTAGGCTGTCTGGCACATCCACACGCTCAAGCCAACTGAGCCCCTGTAATATCCGCATGATAGTGGGCAGTTCGTCCTCTACCAATCGGTAAAATCGTCGGCGAGCATATTCCGTAGGCTTAAGGATGTAGACAGTGTCAAAGAAGCGGATGAAGTATCTCAGTCGGTCAAAGATATGGGATGGTATGAGGGCTGGGGCGGCGACCCTCGGGTCTCGTGGATTACCAGTGTATAAGTAACTTCGTGCATCTTCGGCGAACGCCCATTCTGGTGGCGGGTTATAGTAAGGCTGCATTGATGCGTCCCAATATTCGCCCCACCACGGTCTACCTTCATCCCTAAACGGAACAGTTGAGAACCCGACATCTAACCCTTTGTAACCTGGTGTCTTGTGTATTCCTTTTAAGAACCATCCTGCGGAGTAGAATGTTATGGGGTGCGCTCCCCAAATCTTGTTCTTTAAAGGCGGAATTTTAAAGTCGGTCTCGTTGAGCATTTTAAGAAGGGGCGCAGGGGGCTCTATGGATAACGAAGGAGTATACTCAAATAGAAAGTTGACGCCGTAGTAGGTCTTCGTGGGCGTGATGATATCGCCGACAGCGTGGGTGGTAAATACTTTGGAGAAATTAGTGGATGGGCGCAGCGGGTTCATGGATGTCCCCGCCAATTCGCTAAATCGTCGTGGTAAGTGCGCCCTATAGGCGAGCGACCAAAGCATGTAAATTCACCCTCAATAGTTTAGCGTCATTTTCCGCTGATTTCTTTGCGCAAGTCGTTCAGTCGGTTGAGCCATCCCTTCAGGAAAACTTTGAGTTTGGGGTTCTTCTCCACTATCGTGCGGTAATGCTTCTCCCGTTGGTCTAAGACCTTCCTTGCTATGGCGAGGGGGTTGAGTTTGCGTGCCTCTTCCACCGTTTTGGCGGAGACTTTCATCGCTGCTGGCAAGTTGAGGGCAGTATTGAGCCAAAGGGCAGCCCGCCCGACCCCACAATTAACCCCACTATCAAATACAGCCAAATCCAACGGCTTAGGCAATTCCGAGCACTTAAGGGGCGTCCAGTAATTCTCCCAGTAGATTTGCTCTACCTCATCTCTTGTGATTTCTTTGACGGGACGGCGGGGCAGCCCCTTCTTCGTTCTCCACGCATCATACACTTTCTGGATTATGCCCATATTGGTCGCCCCACCTGGGTCGGCAGGATGGTTAGTATATCCACCCTCCCACTTGAGGACGAAACGAAGGCTCTCCCGAAAACGGGGAGTAAATTTGTCGCTCATAACAATCGCCCCCTTGTTTAATCTTTCCCTCTGAGCCTATCCATTTGATGTCTAACCACTTCCAGCACTTCCTCAACGCACTTTTTCGCTTCGCTGAGCCTCTTGTCCAGACTTTTATCTGTAATCTTCCTTTGGGCAGCGTTGATGTTGCTGAGAGCCATCTCCAGTCGCCCCACGATATGCCCTAAGTGGAATACTGGGGACGCCCCCCTCTTCTTCCTAATAAACCTACTCAGCAGTTCTTCCATAAGAGTTTTCTTGAGTTCGCCCATCGCTCATCACCATTATCTAAATTTAGCCCCTCTTATTCTTCCTCATCATCGTAAACGAAACTGTCCTGTGGTGAAAGTTTTAGCAAATCGGACATCGCTGCCTCTTCTTCTTTCTTTTCTTCGGCTTCGTCCAGTTTGCCTCTAAGCACCTCTAAGATGAATTTGCCTCGGTCGGTAATGAGTTTGTGTATTCGTGCTCCTACTTGTATTAGTTCCATTGGGATTGGGGGCGGGGGCGCATCCTTCATCTCCGCTTCCCGTGCTTCCTTATACCACTGCTGATAATAGGCGAACCACACTCTCAAATTCATGTTCTCTATAATCTGGAGAAGGTTGGAAATGGCTCTGACGCTCTTTCGTAAATCGGTCTTCTCGTCAAAGATGACGCTATCTATTTCTGAAAGGACACGAACCAATTCGTCGTAGGAAGAAAATTCGCCTGTGACCGCCTTCTTCCTCTTTCCCACTTTAATTATCACTCCTGTTCGTCCTCAACTTCCACGAAGGTGGACAAAATCTCTACTCTCCCCTCATATGCGGACGAAATAGAGCCACCTGACGGAAAGTAAACATAGCCTTTCGCTTCGCCACAATTTTCGCAGAAAAGGATGAGTCGGTAAGTTCCGCCCGAGCCCTCAAAATAAGCACGCCAAAAAACATCATCCAAAGTCATCTTTTCGTTAGTATCTGGCGTTGCGCCCTCATCGCTATAACTATTGCAGTCACGGCAGCGCCAGAACAAGTGTTGTCTCAGCACGGCGTTACACCTCCCCGACTTCTCGGAATACTTTCCTTAGAGTTTTTAGTTTGGGCGGGCGACCCGCTAACTTATCTATCCCACAAAGAGTAATCACTTTCTCGGCGAATTTCGCTGGAGTAAGGAATTTGTGCCCGAGTTGGTTCGCAAGTTCTCTGGCTGTATCTTTGTCCGCCACACGAACATAGCCGAACCTCTTATCCTCATCGCATACTCTGATATCATCCAGCCAGTCTACCTCTGAGTTAAAAAGGATTAAGTAGCGTGAGAACCAAGTAGCCAACTTCATTTCTTCTTGCGCCTCCGCTCCAATAGAGCCTGCCTTACTCTTTTCGTTATTTCGGCTTCGGCGTCGCTTTTCTCTTTGACCACATCTGGTGGCACATAGTTGTAGAGCAGTTCCGTCATGAATTTGATGAAGTTTTCTTCGGTTTCGGCGAACGGCAGCAGTATCAATTTGTCTTCTGGGAAATCAGGTCGGGTCGTGTTAGATATGATGAAGTCGGCGTGCCCCAAATCCACTATGGGAAACTCCATATCCATCAAGAATTTGGACAAATCTGGTAATCCGTAGACGAACAATTTCGGCGGGCTCTCCTTCTTATACAGCCAACTCAAAGTCTTCTGTAGGAACTGTGCTACGGATAGGGACGACGATGGTGTGACGGGAATCAAGAAGCATTTGGTGTATCCTTTAGATAGGAATTTGGGCAGGGCGGGGATTTCGTTGAGAATAAGGACTGGGTCGGTGCACTTGCTGACAATATTGGTAATTTGGCGCACCAGACCTTCCAGCCCCTCATCCCCACTTGGCGACAACACCACAACATTGATGCGATAAGGAAACAGATTAAACCTCACACTCTCCCATATTCTTGTGTTTCTCCTAACTACAGCGATAATCTCCATTCCAGTTCACCTCTCCCACCTCTTAATTATAGCACATTTCTACGAAATAGGACGCAATAACGCATTCACAATAGCCCTGACTTCCTCAGTTATGTCCTCAGGTGGCTCTATGTAGGAGTAAGATGAGAGGGCTATCGGCGGGGTGGAGTAGAGCCTGAAGGGGTCGGGTCGGGGGATAGTCAATAGTTCGTAATGCGAATAAAGGGTAAGGGGGTTCTCCAAATTCTGTATTGTGAGTAGGTAGGGATAGCCGTGGACATAAACGGTGTCGCCGACCCCAATATCCTGCTCCGCCCCCCAATCTAAAGTTATTATCTCTCTTCTATCAATTTTGTGGACGAAGCGGGCGGGCACGATGACATTAAGTTGAGGTTGTGTGGGTATGTGAGTGTATTCTGTGGAAATGGGTTCTATCCTATGTTCGTAAATAAAGCAGGGGGCGTTAATGACCCTGACTATGTCCTCAAATTCTGTGTATCCCGTTTGTGTCCTTATTATGGCGCAGCGCCACCATAACCGCCCGTGGAAATAACTTTCTAAAGGTTCGTA
>CALDGA010000255.1 GCA_937942085.1 uncultured Flavobacteriales bacterium | reverse complement strand
AACGACCGTGGTAACGTTCACACCGAGTCACAGGCCGGGGCTCTAGGTTTCGAAATTCGTGCACAAGCCTTCGCCTTCTCTACTAATGATGAGGTGAATAACATGACCTTCAACAACTACCGAATCATCAACCGTTCAACCTTCCGTTTGACCAATACGTATTTCTCTACGTGGTTTGATCCGGATTTGGGGAACTATACGGATGATATCATTGGTTGTGATATTGCACGTGGTCTTGGATACTGTTACAATTCAGATACAGACGATGAGGGTCCATTGGGTTACGGTTTGAATCCACCGGCCGTTGGTTTTGACTTCTTCCAAGGTCCTTTCGCAGATTACTTTGACGGTATCGATAATGACCGTGACGGTTGTGTCGATGGTGTGAAAGATCCAGAAACAGGAGTTTGTGTCGCGGAAGATCCAACTACAGGAGTGAACGAGCGTATTATCATGAGCCACTTCATGTACTACAACAATACCTCATCTAATATCTCTGGTAACCCTGCCAACGCTACACAGTTCTACAACTACATGAGAGCATTGTGGAAGAACGGTTCTGAGTTGATCATTGAAACTCCTTCAGGTCCTGGAGATCTTGGAAACGGTGATGGTTTCGTCGCCTCAGGTAATGGTACTTCAACACAGTTTGCCTACCCAGGTATGTCTTACGATACAACCGGTGCTTACCCTCCATATTCTCCAGTAGATTGGTGGGAAAGCCCAGCGAACAAAGAGGATAAACGTGGTCTTCACAGTGCGGGTCCATTCTCATTGGCACCAGGTGCCTTGAACTTCGTAACCACTGGGGTGGTATGGGAGCGTGACCTCATCAACAACGACCTTTTTGCTTCAGTTGAAAAAGTCATCATCGCAGATGACAAAGCACAGAAGCTCTTCGATAACTGTTTCCAGGTATTGAATGGACCTGATGCTCCAGATGTGGAAATTCAAGAACTAGACCGTGAGCTGATCTTGAAACTCACCTATGGCCCTGGTAGCAACAACCTTGGGTTTAGCTACCGTGAGCGCGATCCACTAATTACCGTGAATCCTGACGACCGCGATTCTATTCTGAACGTGAATCCAGATTTCTTCGATTACACATTTGAAGGTTTCCAAATCTTCCAACTCGCGAATAGCGATGTGAGCGTATCTGACCTTTACGATCCTACGCAAAGCCGTATGGTGGCGCAATGTGATATCAAAAATGGTTTGACGCAGCTCATCAACTGGGAAGTGGATCCAGATTTGAACGCTTTGGTGCCACAAGACATGACCCTGACTTCTAACAACGACGGTGTCTTCACTTCGTTCCAGATCACGGAGGATGCCTTCGCAACCGGTGATCGTACCCTCATTAACCACAGAGAGTACTACTTCACAGTCATCGCCTACGGTCAAAATCAATTTGAAGTATTTAACCCAACTACTGCACCAGGCGGTCAAAAGATTCCATTCTTGGCCGGTCGTCGTAACATTAAGACGTACATGGCTATTCCTCACCAGATTGATTCTGAGAAGGGCGGTACTATCCAAGTCGCACAATATGGTGATGGACCAGAAATCAAGCGTCTTGACGGTATTGGAAATGGTGCAGGCGAATTAGAATTGACACCAGAAGAGGTCAATGCTATTTTGGCAGGCAACGCTTCTGGACAGCCGACCTACATGGGCGGTATGGGTCCAGTAGATATTAAGGTTGTAGATCCATTGGAAGTGAAGAATGGCGAGTACACGCTAACCTTCGACGGTGCGAACAACAACGCGAAATGGGAAATCACGGATGGTGCTGGAGCAATCATTGCACAATCAGATTCTACCATCTCTTTCTACAACGAACAAATCATTCCTGGACTTGGACTTTCTGTTGCTGTACAGCAGGCACCATCGCCGGGTGGTGATAATGAGGGCATCTACGATAATGGTGTGATCTTCTCTGAAATCATTTACGAAGACCCGTCGAAAGAATGGTGGTCAGGCATTAAAGATGATAAGAGCTACTCACCATATAACTGGATTCTCGCAGGAACAAATACCTTCCCAACAGAAGAGCCTGCTACACTATATCCAGATCAAAACGGTGATGCTAAAGGGCACTTTGAGAATATCGTTGATGGTACTTGGGGTCCTTACATGTATGCTTCGGCAAACCAACGTGCGGTAGTGAATGGATACAATAACTACGGTATGGGTCCAGCAGTGAGCATCGGACGTAATATCGCTGATGCGGCTGATCTTCACTCTGTAGATATCGTCTTTACTAGTGATCATACGTTGTGGACTCGGGTGCCGGTATTCGAATTAGCCGAAGATGAAAACTTGAGCGAACACGGCGACAAGAAATTGACGCAGCGTCAAGATACTTCTTGGACATTGGAGAATGGACAGCTAAAGCGTGCGCCAGCGATGGAGCCGGGTTGGTCGTACTTCCCTGGATACGCAATCGACGTAGAAAGCGGTAAGCGCTTGAGCATGGCCTTTGGTGAAAACTCATGGTTGCCAGGGGAAAATGGTAACGACATGTTGTGGAACCCGACAGATCGCGAATTCTTGCCACCGGGCAATACTGTGAACGGCGGGTACGTGTTCGGTGGTCAACACTACATCTATGTGTTCGCAGATCAAGATAAGATTGGTGGGAGCACCACGGATCTTGCCTACAGTGGAGCGAACATTAACGATTGGCCGTTGAAAGATTTGATGGGTGACCTCGTTAAATCTGGTGGTATTGGAAACATTGCTAAGGCTAACTTCTGGCGTTCTGTTCGTTGGATCGGTATGCCAACACTACGCCAAGGCATGGACTTCGATCCATATACAGAATTGCCGACAGAAACGCGCGTACGCATTCGTATGAATACGAGCTACAACTCGCGTCAATTGGCCGATGCTCCAAACAATGGTAATCCGCAATTCATGTTCAACACTTCGAACATTGCGACGAAAACATATGTCGACACTGTGGGATCAAGTGCACTTGAAACCATTCGTGTGGTACCGAACCCATACTATGGATTCAGTGCTTACGAAACCTCACAGTTAGACAATACGGTGAAAATCACCAACCTGCCTGAAACCTGTACAATCAGCATCTTCACTACCAGTGGAACGTTGATTCGTCAGATCCGCAAGGACAACAGCATGACCTATGTGGAGTGGGATTTGAAGAACACCTACAACGTACCTATTGCTTCTGGGGTATATATCATCCACGTAGATGCGGGTGACCTCGGTGAGAAAATCGTGAAGTGGTTCGGTGCTATGCGTCCAGTGGATTTGAACTCATTCTAAGAGAAGAACTATTATGAAATTGAAATCATACCTCTCTATCGTTTTAACCGTAGCCACCTTCAGTGTCGCCACTGCAGGTAACCCACAACGTGCGGGTTCAGCGGGTGCTTCGGAGCTTTTAATTAACCCTTTTGCGCGCTCTGCGGGATGGGCTTCTGTAAACGTTGCGGGTGCAACGGGAATGGATGCCACTTTCTTGAACATTGCTGGTATTGCTGCGACTAACTTGAATACAGAAGTTACCTTCAGCAACACACAATGGATGGTAGGTGCCGGCATTAACATGAACGGTGCAACGCTTGTACAGCGCGTTAGTGATGTAGGCTTCCTTACTCTAGGATTGAGTGCCTTTGATTACGGGGAGTGGGAAGTAACCACTGAAGATCAACCAGAAGGTACAGGTGCAACCATTAGCCCTCAAAGTTTGGTGATTAACATGGGTTACGCTCAGCAGTTTACCGAGAACATCTATGGGGGTGTTAATGTAAAAATGTACAGCAGCTCTATTTCGAACTTGAATACCAATGGTGTTTGTTTTGATGCAGGGGTTCAGTACCGTACCGGTGAGAACGATAAGTACAAGTTTGGTATCACGTTAAAGAATGTGGGTCCAAGTGTTACTTATCAGGGTGACGGTTTTGGGGTAACCTTGCCTGTACCTACCTATGGTGTAGCCTATTCTCAAACGTTCGAAAGCCGTTCAGCGAAGTTCGAATTACCGACACAGTTGAGCATTGGCGGTTCGTACGACTGGTTGTTGCCTAAGGGTAAAGTAACCGGAGCGTTGAACTTCAGCTCAAATGCCTTTGAGAAGGATACCTACCACGCTGGTGTTCAATACAGCTTGAAAGAATTATTCCAGCTACGACTAGGATATAAGGTCTTTGATAACCGTGCAGACGATCTAGGTACTTCTGCCATTTCAGGGATTTGTGGTGGATTTAGCTTCAATGTTCCTACGTCGGACGAAGGAAGCTTCGCCATCGATTATTCGTACCGCGGAACGACTTCTGCATTCAGTGGAATTCACTCTATTGGAGTACGCATTAGCTTGTAATTCGGAAAGTTATATACCTTTGCAGTATTAAAGTTTAAGAGAGGCCGTTTGGCCTCTTTTTTAGTAAGACTATTACAGAAATGTCATCAGTAAGTTATTACACCCCAGACGGGTTGAAAAAGCTACGCGCGGAATTGGAGCACATGAAAACTGTGGAGCGTCCGCACATCTCTAATCAAATCGCAGAGGCGAGAGATAAGGGAGATTTGAGTGAGAACGCTGAATACGATGCGGCGAAAGAAGCTCAAGGGTTGTTGGAAATGAAGATTGCCAAACTTGAGGATGTCTTGGCCAATGCACGCGTATTGGACAGTGAGAACATCGATCTATCGAAGGTTGGTGTTTTGACCAAGGTCAAGTTGAAAAACGTAGCCAATGGCGCTACTATGACCTATAGCCTCGTGGCAGAGAAAGAAGCAGATATCAAACAAAGTAAGATTTCTGTGAGCAGCCCTATTGGAAAAGGTCTTCTTGGAAAGAGAGTAGGAGAGATTGCTGAGATTCAAGTGCCTCGCGGTACAATGAGTTTTGAAGTTCTCGAAATCACCATGGCCTAGAATATGTCGAGCATCTTCACCAAAATTATCGTCGGAGATATTCCTTGCTACAAGGTGGCTGAGGACGCGCACAACATTGCCTTTTTAGACATTCGTCCCTTAAAAAAAGGCCACACGCTCTGTGTGCCGAAGGTTGAGGTAGACGAACTGTATGAATTGCCAGAGGAGGATTACCAACGACTCATGACCTTCAGTCATCGCGTGGCTAAGGCCCTTAAGAAAGCGGTGCCTTGTAAGCGAATAGGATCGATGGTCTTAGGGATGGAAGTGCCCCATGCGCATTTGCATCTGGTGCCAATTGAGGCTGAGCATGAGTTAAGCTTCGCGAATACGCCCTTGTCCTTGAGTAGCGAGGAAATGATGTCCATAGCGGCGTCTATTTCAGACGCTCTGGATTCTGCTGAATAAATTGTTCCCAATTTCCACTCCGGCCTTTTTTGCCGGAGTTTTTTTTGCTCCCTGCGCCGTGTTTAGGGGCTGTTATCCCAGTGGTTTGGTTGTGGTGACATACAGCCACTGCAAGGGCATCGGAGGCATCTAGATAACTGTGTTCCGCCCCTGGAAACATTGCTTTGAGCATGCCACTAACTTGCTCCTTGCTCGCGTTCCCGTTTCCTACGATACTCTGCTTGACCAATCGCGGGCTGTATTCGAACACCGGGATCTTCTTCGATAAGGCTGCGGCCATACAAACGCCCTGAGCACGACCAAGTTTCAGCATGGATTGCACATTTTTCCCAAAGAAAGGCGCTTCAAGAGCCATTTCATCCGGAGTATATAGTGTAACGATTTTGGACAGTTCTTCGAAGATTTTAGCCAAGCGGGTGTAATGGTCCAATTTTGTATTGAACTTAATCACATCCATCACCAATGGTTTGACCTCACCCTTAACAATGTGAACTACACTATACCCCATAACCACTGTCCCAGGGTCAACGCCCAAAATGACTTTTTCTATGGTTTGAGGTGTAGACATATTAGATCATTAATCCTACGATTGCAGCGGTGTATAAAGAGGCGACAGTACCTGCGATAAGGGCCTTGATGCTGAGCTCACTCAAGTCTTTACGTCTAGAAGGCGCAATGGTACCAATACCGCCGATCTGAATACCAATACTTGCGATGTTGGCGAACCCACAAAGCATGTAGGTACTAAGAACGATAGATCGTTCTGAGGCGAACAGTCCAGCATTCTTCATATCAGTCAAGGTCACATAAGCGTAGAACTCATTAAGGATGGTTTTTTCACCAAGTAATTGGCCCACCAACAATAAATCCTCCGGCGGTACTCCAAGAATCCATGCGATCGGGCTCAATAGTGCACCCATAATGAATTGCAAGGAGAAGCTATCGTAGCGTCCATTGGTGAAATCTGCCGCCCAGGCATTCAAGCCGGTCCAAGAACCGATACCCTCTACAAAAAGGTAGTTCACACCATAAACGAGGGCGGTAAATACCAAAAGCATGGCGCCGACGTTTACCGCTAGCTTGACGCCTTCTGTGGTCCCATTTGAAATGGCATCAAGGGCGTTTGAACCCATATCCTGGGAACTGATCTCCGCTACTTCCTCTACATCTTCCGTTTCAGGCAAAAGAATCTTCGCACTGATCAAGGCAGCCGGAGCCGAAAGAACAGAAGCGGTCAAGAGGTGTTTGGCAAAAAATAATTGGCGTTCTGGATCATCACCGCCCAAATAACCGATGTAGGCGGCCAACACACCACCGGCGATCGTAGCCATACCTCCTGCCATTAAGCTGAGTAATTCTGAACGGCTCATCTTAGCGATATAGGGTTTAACTAGCAGGGGGGCCTCAGTCTGACCGATGAAGATATTGCCAGCAGCGGCAAGCGATTCTGCCCCAGATAGTCGAAGTGTTTTCTGCATAACCCAAGCCATAGCTTTCACGACTTTTTGGAGGATGCCGAAGTAGTACAATAAAGAGGTAACTGCTGAGAAGAAGATGACTGTAGGCAATACTTGGAAAGCAAACAGGTATCCGAAGCTTGTGGTATCCGTGATTAAAGACCCAAACAAGAAGGTGGAACCTTCACGTGTGAAGTCCAACAAGGTAACTGCTGCCAGACTGAATTTTTCAAAAGCCCAGCTCACGCCAGGAACTTTGAGGACGCCCAAGGCAAGGATGAATTGGAGCCCAAGGCCTTTTACCACCATCCACCAATTAATGGCTTTTTTGTTTGAACTGAAAAGCCACAACACGGCGGTGAGTACGGCGATTCCTAAAATACTTCTCAGGATCATTTGAGCTTATCTAATTTATCTCTCAGCCTAGCGGCTAGTTCATAATCTTCATTTTCCACGGCCTCCTTAAGCAATTGTTCGAGCTCTTCTCTACTTTGCTCTTCAGGAGTGTCCAATTCTTCTTCCTCCACCGCCGCGGTACCGTCCGCCTCTTGTTCTTCCTGAGGGGTAATACCGGCTTGTTCCAATAAAGAATCGAGCGCATAAATGGGGCATTCCACACGTACGGCGAGTGCCACCGCATCGGAAGGGCGAGAATCAAATATTAATTGCTTGCCGTTTTCATCCACACTGTAAATACTGGCGAAGAAGACCCCATTGACCAATCGGTGAATGACCACCTTTTCTACAATGACGTTCATCTCTTTGAGCATGTTGACCCAAGTATCGTGTGTCAGCGGGCGGGGAGGCGCAACAGATTTTTCCATGGCCACCGCTATACTTTGCGCTTCAGCACCGCCTATAACGACGGGAAGCTTACGGCCTCCTTCACCTTTTTCGGCGAGTATGAGGGCATAAGCTCCTGACTTTCCTTGACTGTAAGAGAGTCCTTTTACAGTGAGTTCTACTTCATGCATTTAGTTGGCGGCCTTGAAGGCGCGCAGTTCCTCAATCAGCTGAGGAACAACTTCAAAAGCGTCGCCAACAATCCCGTAATCCGCCGCCTTGAAGAATGGTGCCTCAGGGTCGGTGTTTATGGCTACGATAGTCTTCGACGCGCTCACCCCAGCGAGGTGTTGAATAGCGCCTGAAATTCCTACCGCAATATACAGATTCGGGTTGACTTGGATACCGGTTTGACCCACGTGTTCACTATG
>CALDGA010000254.1 GCA_937942085.1 uncultured Flavobacteriales bacterium | reverse complement strand
CGGTGTTTATATTTGCACCCCACGAAATGGCGAGGTAGCTCAGCTGGTTAGAGCGTCGGATTCATAACCCGGAGGCCGAGAGTTCAAGTCTCTCTCTCGCTACAAGAAGAAAGCCTTGATGCACAGCATCAGGGCTTTCTTATTGATGTAAAGCATCCCCACCGGAGTCAGCAAGTCTTTTGCGCAGCAAAAGCTCGCAATCTCGAACGAGTGCTACTCTTCAATAAAATCTAAGTCCCTTCCGAAGGTTTCATCGAGGCCGGAGATGGCCCAATAGGTAATGGCCATGACAATCACGGCTGTTGCAATACCACTTCCCACGTAACTCATGTAGCTGCCGAGGCCTATGAAGAGGGCTGAGATACCGTTTAGAGATCCACGGACCATGTTTGGGATGGTGGTGGCGGCGGTGGCGCGCAAATTGGTCCCAAAATTTTCGGCTCCAATAGTGACGAATACTGCCCAGAATCCGGTTCCAAAGCCCATTATACCTGTGGAAATGTACAATTGAAGTGGGGTGGTGGCCGTGAAGAAAACGACCATGCCTATGATGGTAATGCCATAGAATACATGCATGGCTTGCTTGCGGGATTGCAGACGTTGTGAGAGAAGCCCGATCACTACGTCCCCAACAGCGATGGCGGAGTAGGAAATCATGATGCCGATTCCCGGATCTATAGTGCCCTCGATGCCTAATTGGCGTGCGAATTCTGGAGAGAAGCTGATCAAGATGCCGACTACGAACCATGTAGGAAGGCCGATCAAAATGCTGCGTAGGTAGCGCATAAATCGTTCACGTTTATTAAAGAGCATGAAGAAGTTACCGCGGACCACCGCCGCATTCTTTTCCATCTTCTCAAACAAGCCGCTTTCAAAGACACTTAGACGTAAAAGGAGTAGGGCGAGGCCCAATCCTCCGCCGATGAAGTAACAGGTGCGCCAATCAAACCATTGAGCGATGAAGAACGCCAGTACGGCACCTAATAGGCCAACCCCTGCGACTACAGAGGTCCCGATGCCGCGCTTTTCTTTTGGCAGTAGTTCGGAGACCAGGGTAATGCCAGCGCCTAGTTCGCCGGCGAGGCCGATGCCCGCAATGAATCGGATAATAGCGTATTGCGTGCCCGTTTGAACGAAGCCATTCAGGATGTTTCCAATGGAATACAATGCGATGGAAAGGAAGAGGACCTTGGTACGACCTAATTTATCCCCCAAAACTCCCCAAAGGATTCCTCCGAGTAATAATCCGAACATCTGTGTGTTTAGGATCAACAGCCCCACATCTGAAACGTTGTCCACACCGATGGATAGGAGGGAAGGAATTCTTATGATGCTGAATAACAGCAAGTCATAGATGTCGACGAAATAACCAAGAGCGGCCACCCAGATTATGGCTTGGGTGAAGATGGAGGAGTTTTGTTTCATGCGAGTGTGTGAATAGCGGTTTGAAATTAACAAAATCCGCTAAACTCTTGGAATTTTGCCCCACCGTGTTATATTGCAAACACGATACAACTACCATGGAAAAACAAAAATTTGAACTAGAATTCCCCTTACGCGCCTCCCCAAAAATGCTCTTTCCATTCTTGAGCACTCCTTCGGGATTGAGCGAATGGTTTTGCGATGATGTAAATTCTCGTACGGAAATGTTCACGTTCTTCTGGGACGGTTCTGAGGAGCAGGCTAAACTGTTGAAAAAGCAGCAGGATAAAATGGTTCGCTTCAGATGGCTCAACGACGAAGAAGACGGTCTGGATTGCTATTTCGAGTTCCGCATTGAGGTAGATGCTATCACTCACGACACCTCTGTTATTGTAACAGATTTCGCAGAGCAAGAAGAAATGGAAGAGGCAAAACAATTGTGGGAAAGCCAGATTCACGAATTGCAGCACATTCTCGGCGCATAATGAAGCACATTCCATATTTCAGCATACCCGCAGTCCTGTTTGTTATGGCCTGCGGGATTTTTTTATCCTTTTTTCCAGATAAAATCGAGGCCCAATTAGCCTTGCACAACACTTGGTATTCCCCCCGAGGCTACACGTGGATGGGCTTCATCACAGGGTGGGGCGAAGGTCCCATGTTTGTACTGGTGATCATAGTCTATGCCTTACAAAAGGCGTGGTGGCGCGCTGGAGAGTTTGTGGCCGCTGGTCTCTTATTAAGTTTGTTGGTCCAAATCTTAAAGAAGCTCGTCTTTGCGCCGTCACCGCGGCCTATGGGGGTTATTGAGTGGAGACAAACACAATTGGCCACAGATCTAGAACTCCCGCTACAGTTCGCTTTTCCGAGCGGTCATACAACCACGGCTTTTGTGTTTTTCACTCTTATAGCCTTGCATTGGCGCCGTCCTGCGATCCAAGTATTTGCCGCTTTTTGTGCCATTGCCGTGGCCGTTTCCAGGGTGTATTTGATGGCGCATTGGATCACCGATGTGATGGCCGGGGCCGTGCTGGGGATGAGCATTGCCTTGGTGGTGAGTGCCGTTTCCAATAGGGCACAAAAAAAGCCGCTCACCCAAGGGTAAGCGGCTCAATACTAGAGTGGAACGGGTTTATAGTTCCAATTTCTTTTTCATAGACTTGACAATAGAATCCTTGTGCATCATCACGCTGATGGTTTTCAAACGCACGTAGCTTTCTGACGCATACAAATATCCTGGACGGTAATCATTAGGGATATCACCCCAAGAGTTCTTGATGATGTAGAAAAGGTTGCCCTCTTGATCTTTTACCATTCCTTGAATGACCATACCGTGGTCGTCTTGGGTGAGGTAGTTGTCGTATTGCTCTTGACGCATTTCTTGGTCTACCACTGCCTCCTGGTGTGGTGCACTGTACACCGCCTGCGCTTCTTCCGCAGACATGTCGCTCCAGCTCTGGTTAGGCATTACGGCGATACCGTTTTTAATAGAGAAGCCTTTGTCGCTAACATCACAAGCCCAAGCCACAGGGTAGCCTGCCTCGAGAGAGGTGTTGATGGCTTCCATCATTTCGTCGAGCGGGAGATTGTAAGAAGTTCCCCAAGTCCAGTTATCCGGTACTTGGATTTGACATGGTGCGTACATCTCATGGTGGGTCCATGAGGTAAGTTGTACGTAGTCGTCAGGGTTGATGCCGATCACCTCATCCGCAAAGGTGCGTGGGGTGTAGGTTTTTCCATTGTACCCGAACTGCGCCGGATCGTCTCCAAGGTAGGCATCCAATACGCCGTTGAAGCCTTTTTGCCAGCTTGGGCTCAGCTTGCCGTTCTTGTTTTCAATCACAGCATCTAAAATCCCTTTCAGTGAGGCTTCCATTTCGCCGTGACGGTTGATTTCGGTACCGTAGTTCAAACCGCTGTAGACTTCTTGCGGTACT
Organism: uncultured Flavobacteriales bacterium; assembly: GCA_937942085.1. Taxonomy (GTDB): domain Bacteria; phylum Bacteroidota; class Bacteroidia; order Flavobacteriales; family Schleiferiaceae; genus UBA10364. The sequence goes on along the minus strand of CALDGA010000254.1, from coordinate 34,503 downwards.
GCGCCGTAGTGTTTGATGACATAAAGTACATCTGGCAAGGCACCGCCTTGTGCGAAGTTCAAATAGCCATGTAGACGAACGTACTTTTCTCCTTTGTCTTCGTATACCTTACGCACGGTATACATTTCTGAGATATCGATAGGCTCTTTGCCCATGCGGATCATCTCACTTTCCACAAAAGAGGTCGTGGCGTACGACCAACAAGTACCTGAAGCACCTTGGTTTTTTACTGGGGTCGCTTCAATATCTACGATGGTTTCCCATTCGTAGCCAAGGGGTGCATCGGCACCATTGTCTTTGACTTTATTGATCAAATCTACTTGGGCAAAGGCTGCCGTTGAGAACAATAGGGCAGCGGCAATAGCGTGTAGTTTCATAGTGAGGGTATTAAATAAATTGTTGACTGACTTTGGCGTTTTTCACGCCTTTTGAATAATCGTAGAATCCTTCGCCGGATTTCACCCCTTTCTTGCCTGCGGTCACCATATTGACGAGCAAGGGGCAAGGGGCGTATTTGGTATTTCCTAGACCGTCGTAGAGCACGTTCAAAATGCTCAAGCACACGTCAAGGCCAATGAAATCGGCCAATTGTAATGGCCCCATAGGGTGCGCCATACCTAATTTCATGATGGTATCAATCTCTTCCACGCCGGCCACACCTTCGTGCAGGGCGATGATGGCTTCATTGATCATTGGCATCAAGATGCGGTTGGCGACGAAGCCGGGATAGTCGTTACAGCTCACAGGAATCTTGCCTAGAGAAGCGCTCATTTGTACAACCGCATCTGTGGTTTCCTTTGAAGTACTGTATCCATTGATGATTTCGACGAGTTTCATCACCGGAACTGGATTCATGAAGTGCATTCCAATGACTTTATCCGGGCGCGAAGTTTGTGCCGCAATCTTAGTGATGGAAATGGAGGAGGTATTGGAGGCAAGGATACAATTCGCTGGGGCCAATTCGTCCAAGTCCTTGAACAATTCGAACTTAATAGCGGTGTTTTCAGTGGCTGCTTCAACTACTAGATCAGCGGCTGCCACGGCAGCACCAAGGTCAGTGCCTGTCTTTAATCTGTCTAACGCTGCTGCCTTATCAGCTTCGCTGAGCAGCTCTTTAGCGATTTGGCGGTCCATATTCTTACCAATAGTGGTAAGGGCGCGCTGCAAGGCATCTTCGCTAATATCAAAGAGTTGAACGTTAAATCCGCTTTGAGCGAAAACATGTGCGATACCGTTGCCCATGGTTCCTGCTCCGATTACTGTGATGTTCTTCATGTATTTGGGTTTGTGTGGTTCTTATTTGCCTCGTCCTTGTAAGACTATGACTAAGGTATAGAAGAGGATTTTGATATCGTTAAGAAGGGTAATGTTTTCGGTGTAGATCAAGTCGTATCGAGCGCGCTCAAGCATTTCATCCACATTTTCTGCATACCCAAACTTCACCATTCCCCAAGAAGTTATGCCGGGCTTTACTCTAAGCAGGTAGCGGTATTGCGGGGCCGATTCTATGATCTGGTCGAAATAAAATTTACGCTCAGGACGTGGACCCACGATGCTCATGTCGCCTCGAAGCACATTGTAAAACTGAGGCATCTCATCGAGTCGGAACTTGCGCATGGTGCGTCCCCATGGTGTGATGCGCGGATCTTCTTCACTGCTGAGTTTTGGGCCTTGGGCTTCGGCATCCTGATACATGGAGCGTAGCTTGATGATCCGAAAGGTGCGTCCGTGCTTGCCGAGACGTTCTTGCGTGAAGAAAATTGGACCCTTAGAACCCACAGCAATCATCGCCATGGAAAACAATACGAATGGGGAGGAAAGGACGAGCAGAATGGCGGCAACCACGATATCGAAGATGCGCTTGATGAACGCGACGTGCGGCTTGATCAGCTCGCGCTTGACTTCGATGAGGGATCGGCCCAAACTCTCCATGCGGACTTGGCCAGAAATGATACTGAAGACGTTCGGCAAGACGTGAATGCGCACGTTGACGTTTTCGATGGTGCTGATCATTCGCGCGATGAGATCGCTATTGCCGGAAGGGATGGCGATGATGACGTCGTCGATGATGTTGTCGTTGAGCAGGTCGGTTAATTGGGTCGCGGTACCTAAATAAGGTATGGCCTTCATACGCTCGTCAGTGGTTTTACCGTCTAGAGACAAGTACCCTTTGAAGTCGTAGCCCTTACTGCGGTCCTTGGTAAAGGTGGTCAACAAATCCGCTGCTTCCTTGCCTGAACCGATGATCAGGGTGGGGAAGGTGAGCTTCTTTTTGTCGATGAGGATGCGGACTCTGGTGCTCCAAATTAATCGGAAACTCATACTGATGAATAGCAACACGCCCACATAGGTCCCTAAGGTGAGGTAATATTGGCTGTAGTTTTTGACGAAATCATCGAGGAAAATGGCGAAGAAGAGCAACACCGCTGTAATCATGACGCCTCCAACGGTATTGAATACGAGGGCGAGTCTTGATTTACGTGCCAAATCTCTATAGATACCGCTCAGTCCACTGATGCCAAGAAATACCAAGGTGGTCAATAGTAGGCCTAGGAAGAACTTGCCGTCAAACTTGATGGCCACCTCTTGCCCAAATTTAATAGGCTCAACATAGACCTTTCGCACAATGTGCAAGGCGGTATATGCCAGGGCGCCGCTGAGGGAATCGGTCAGTAGGTATGCCCAGAATTGGACCCTTTCTATGCGCTTAGAATAACTCAATACAACAGTTTAATGTTATCAATATACGTTGTAGTCGTGTCCTGCGAAGTGTTGATGCTTCCGAAGAACAGGTGATAATCTTGGGCGGCGGGGTACGCACTTACCTCAGTAACGAGGTTGATATATACTTTATTCCATTCATCGTTCGGAAATAACGTAACCACAGGGGCTTGAACGCTTTGCAGCGGTTCGTTTGCGAAAATCCCGAAGGTCAGCGCCACATCGGTTTTGTAATCAATTTCCATCCAAACATTTGCGCCGTATTTCGGCAAATCAAAGGCCTGCAAGGTCTTGAACTCCCCACGAGTCATAGGAGGTAGCACATATTTCCCACTCTTATTGGGCCACTCACCATCAATATTCAACGCTTCGTCGATCGCAGCGGTCAATTGCAACGTCGTATCGCTCTTGATGGTGTGCACATAATTCAACCCGACGTCGTCGAAGTCTTCCAATACTTCTAAGGTATATGTTGTATTGTACTCGAAGGTGGTCCTAGTAGTGGCCACATTTTTTGTGCTTTGCGGTGCCAAGTCCCACGTTACGCTATTTGGAGAAAGCATCTCGTATTGATTGCGCTGTGCGTACGAACCATTGAGGTTAACGCCTGGGATGAACCGGATGGTGGTGTTCTCTCGGGCAAAGACCGGAATGGTGCACGGTGGAGTGAAGGCGCCCATTTGCTCTCCATCTTGTTCGATCCAAAGTGTCGTCAATTTTGAAGAAGCGGTGCCTTGGTTTGCCTTGGGCGCGACCATGAGGGTATCTACGGTGAGGTAGGCGACTTCAGGTGCAGGTTGGACGTCGCAGCTGTGTAGGTGCAATGCGAGGACGGCGATGGCCAAGACGAGGCTGTTTCTCATGGAATTCAAAGGTAATGATTGGGGTCCAATTCTATTTTGTTAAAAACAACCCTTATTTAGTTCGGAGATTCCCTTACTGAGCGCGTAATTTCAACCTTGTGAAAATGATCGATTCCTCTATTCATCAAGGCCAGCGCGCCATTTTATGCAATACCTTAAAAGAGAAGGGTATAGCTGGCGATAGCGTATTGCAGGCGATGAATAGAATCCCACGGCACTGGTTTTTAGAAAGTGGTTTTCACCAGCATGCCTATCAAGATAAGGCCTTTCCCATCGCTGCAAATCAGACCATTTCTCACCCGTCTACGGTGGCTTGGCAAAGCGAATTATTAGAAGTGGAACAGGGGCAAAAAATCCTCGAAATAGGCACTGGAAGTGGTTATCAGGCCGCGGTTTTGTGTGAATTAGGCGTGAAACTCTTCACTATCGAACGTCAGAAGGAGCTCTTTGACTTTTCTCAGCACATGCTGCAACTATTAGGCTATAGGGCGGAACAAAAGTTTGGTGATGGGTTCAAGGGCATGCCCGTTTTTGCACCATTTGATCGCATCATCGTTACCTGCGGCGCTCCCTATGTGCCCAAAGAACTACTCAAGCAACTGAAGCCCGAAGGAATTATGATCATTCCCGTAGGTGAAGGCACACAAAAGATGGTGCGAATTCAGAAAAAAGCAAATGGCACCTTTGTTCAAAAGGTGTTGGGAGATGCAGCCTTCGTTCCGATGCTTAAAGACCGCGAGTAACGTACCTTTGCGGTATGAAATCTGTGGAGATCAAAAATAAACGCGCCAAGTTCGACTATGAATGGTTGGACACTTACACCGCGGGACTACAATTAGTAGGCACCGAAGTGAAGAGTATTCGCATGGGCAAGGCATCCATTGCGGAAGCGTATTGCTACATGACCGGCGGCGAACTATACATCAAGGGCATGAACGTGACGGAATGGTCCCACGGAAACATCTTCAACCACGATCCCATCCGCGAACGCAAGCTACTCTTGAGCAAGAGGGAGCTCGAAAAAATCGATAAAGCACTCAAAGATCAGGGCACTACGGTTGTTCCCACAAAGCTCTTTATCAGCGAAAAAGGCTGGATTAAGCTCAACATTGCGGTGGCCAAAGGGAAGAAGAACTACGACAAGCGTCAGTCATTAAAAGAGAAGGATGCCAAGAGAGATTTGGCCCGATTGAAATCCTATTAACATGTACAAGAGTCTCATCCGACCCATTTTGTTCCTCATGAACGCCGAGCAGGCCCATCATTTCACGTTTAAGACATTGAAATGGGTCTTCCGAATTCCAGGAGTAGCATCATTGGTCAATGTGTTTTTTGGTTCCATCAAAGGCCATGAAAAACAAGTGATGGGATTGAATTTCAAAAATCCAGTAGGACTCGCCGCCGGATTCGACAAGGATGCCAAGCTTTACAATGAGTTAGCCAGTTTCGGTTTTGGTTTCATCGAAGTAGGAACCTTAACGCCGAAACCACAAACCGGAAACCCAAAACCGAGGTTGTTCCGCCTGGTAGAAGATGAATCAGTGATCAACCGTATGGGCTTCAATAATGGCGGTCTAGATGAAGCGGTATTGCGACTGATGAAGCGTAAAACGGATCTGATCATTGGCGGAAATATTGGTAAAAACAAGGTGACTCCTAACGAGGAAGCGTTGAATGATTACCTCTTGGGCGTGGAAGCCTTGCACCCCGTAGTAGATTATTTCGTGGTCAACGTAAGTTCTCCTAACACGCCTAATTTACGGGAGTTACAGGAAAAAGAACCCTTGACAAAACTGCTTAAAGCAGTGCAGGAAAAGAATAATGCCCTGGGTAAAAAGCCGTTGCTTTTGAAAATCGCCCCAGATTTAACCGAAGGCCAATTAGACGATATTATCGACATCATCAATAGCTTGGAGCTTGACGGTATTGTCGCTACAAATACGACCATCTCTCGCGATGGCCTGCGTACGCCTGCATCTAAGGTTGAGGCCATAGGTGCCGGTGGATTGAGCGGAAAAGTATTGCGCGAACGCAGTACGGAAGTCATTGCTTATTTACGTTCAAGACTAAAAAGTTCTATTGCCATTATTGCAGTAGGTGGAATCTTCACAGGAGCAGATGCCAAGGAGAAGTTGAACGCCGGGGCAGATTTAGTACAAGTTTGGACAGGATTTTTATACGAAGGTCCTGCGATGGTGCGTAGAATGCTCCGCAATTTGTAATTTCGGGGGAGAACCTATCCAACCCACAGAAATGAACCAAATCTCTATTGTAGAGTGTCCTCGTGATGCTTGGCAAGGCATACATGAATTTATTCCTACTTCGGAAAAAGTTGTCTACCTCAAGCAATTGTTGCAATGTGGGTTTGACACGCTGGACGCAGGTAGTTTCGTCAGTCCGCGTGCCATGCCTCAAATGGCAGATGCTTATGAGCTTTTTGGTGCGCTAGAGGAAGCTAAATCACAGAGTCCGACCAAGCTGCTGGCAATCGTTGCCAACGAAGGAGGAGCAAGACGCGCCGCACAATATGATTTCATTGACGCTTGGGGTTATCCCTTTAGTGTGAGTGAGGAATTTCAACAGCGCAATTCTAGAAAGGACATAGCTGCAGCCATTGAAGATTTGAAGCGCGTTAAAGACTTGGCTTCTGCACACAATGTGGAACTCGTCGTATACCTCAGCATGGCCTTTGGAAATCCCTATGGGGAAGCCTATGATGTAGCTATGGTCTTGGAAAGATTGCATCAAGCCGTGGAATGTGGCGCTGATATTGTGTCTTTGAGTGATACCACAGGGCAAGGCACTTTGGAGAAGGTAGGAACCTTGAGTGCATTGATGAATACGGAGTCGACAGTGCCCTGGGGTGCGCACATGCACAGTATTTACGGGGAAGCAGCTGCGAAGGTCCAAGAGGCCATAAAGCATGGTTGTAGAAGAATAGATACAGCGCTGCGTGGCTTTGGCGGTTGTCCTTTTGCCAGTGATGCCTTGATCGGCAACATGCCTACAGAAAAGGTCTTGAGCGTCGTTACCGCTGGTGGCTTCGACTGTACCGTGGATCCTTTACAATTAGAAAGTTCATATAATAGTGCGCTCAAGCTCTTTGGGCGTTATTCATAAGCGTACCTTTACACCATAGGTTGTTCAGCGGAAGTTGAACCGAAGAAGGAACCCGGTGGGAGTCCGGGGCTTTGCCAGAAGCTGTAATTCGTGTGGAAAGCACCTATAGCCACTGCCATAGGCGGGAAGGAAGGTGTGGGAGCGAAGAGCCAGAAGACTTGGCCTATGAAGAATATTTAATGGTGCTCTGGGTCAAGCACTGGAATAGGATGAAAAACAAAACGCTTCTTTTTCTAGCCGTAGTGTGCCCTATGTTGATGTGGGGCCAAGTAGATACGCTCTGGACCGCCGATATTATAGGTCAGGTTTCCAAAGGCAGTGAATACCGTACCTCAGCAGATTCCTTGGCCACGGATGTGGAAAGCGCCTCGGATTATCTACAAAAGGATTCGCGTTTCAATCTCAAGCAATATACTCCGGGCAGTGTGGTGGCTTCAAGTTTTGGCGGTGCTTCAAGTGAGCAAAGTCGGGTACTCTGGGACGGCATAGATATCAGCAGTATGGCCACCGGGGTGTTGGATTTAAGTTTGGTTCCGGCCATGATGCTGAGTACCACTTCCATCGTGGATGGTATTAATGGCGGCGCATCGTCATCTATGGGCTCAATGGGCGCATTAGATCTGAATTTAAGTCCGAAAACTGGTAGGGGAACAACGACCACCGTTGGCCTAACGAGCATAGGTGAGCGTGCGTTAAACGCCCATTCATGGGGAAGTTTCTCCAAGATCCGCTACCAAAGCATCGTACGATTTACCAGCAGTGATAATGAATATGATTATCGACTAGGGGCATTAGAAGGGAGAATGGTTGGCAACGGTTATGGCGATCTTACGTATTTACAACGCTTTAGCGGGGCAATGGGTAAAACGTATTGGAGTTCCGACCTCTGGTATACGCAGAGCGAAAAAAACAACAGCGGATCTATCCTAAGCCCAGAATACATCAACCATCTTGAGGACGAGGTGGTGCGGTTCAAATACAAATTAAAAAGGGGACACAGCGAGATTAAGCTGTTTGCTTCGCAAGAATGGCAGGCCTATACCGATACCATGTCCTCTTGGACGCTGCGCGATACCAATACCTTTGGCCAATTCACTGCGTTATACACCCGCACCGAAAAGCATTACCATGCACACCTGTCGTTGAACCGATACACGGCAGGGGGGACGAACAGAACAGCAACGGCATGGATGCCGCAGGTGCAGCTGAATCTAAAGCCGAACCAAGACTGGAATGCGGTGTTAAAGGCCGCGCAGTACCACGATCAAGTGTATTGGAGTGCCTATGCCTTGTATTCGCGTTCAACACAACCATGGCTGCAACAATGGTCGGTGGGGAGCTATTATCGATTGCCCACGCTTAACGAGATGTATTGGAACCCTGGAGGCAATGTAGGGGTGAGGGCAGAACGTTCATACGGGGCTAAATACTCGTTGGAACACGAGGGTACTTGGACCATTCGTTTCACATCGGACCAATTGTATTACGACCAGATGATTCAATGGGCGCCGGGAAGCGATGGAAATTGGACCCCGCAAAACTATTATTCTGTCTATACCAGTACCACTTACTTAGGGGTGCAGCGGAAAATATGGCATCAACAACATGCCTTCAATACCACCCATCAATACAGCCGTATCCTAGATGTGGCCTCGAATAACGCCAATATTATCGGGAAGCAGTTGATCTATAGACCGACCTTACAAGCAGTATATACCATAGAGCAAGAATTGCCTGTAGGAACCTTGATGTTGCGCGGCTATTACACGGGACTTCGACACACGCTTCGAGACAACGCTCGTACAGGAGAGTTGCCGGCTCAATCTTGGGTGGATTTGGCATATTCTTTGAGCAGTAAGCGCAAGCGTTGGCAATGGGTATTCCGCATTGAGAACATTACGGGAGCTCAGCGCCAATTCTACCAATATTATCCTATGCCGGGCAGAACCTATTTATTGAACATTAAACTACATTCATAACACATGAGAATTTCATCATCCCTAGCCATCATTGCAGCATTAGCCTTGGCATCTTGTGGCAAAACGCCACCCACCTCAGGTCCTTCAGGATTCTATACAGATTTGCACCTTATCCTCAACGAAGGACCTTTTGGTACAGGTACAGGTACTATTACCGCTTATGATGCGGACACCGTCATTGAATCTGCCTTCGCTGTAGAGAACGGCTTTCCATTGGGCAACGTTGCTCAGCACATGCTGGAGAGCGACTCTTTGCTATTTATCACAATCAACAACAGCAATAAGGTGCGCGCAATAAACAGAAATACATTGCAGCACAAGTGGACTGTGGATCTAGAGCAACCTCGTTATTTGGCGGCTCACGGCAGCAATATTTTTGTGTCTAACTGGAAGGATAGCGCGGTATACGTGCTTTCTAAGGAGACAGGGGCCCAAGTAGATAGCATCTACGTAGGAAACTTCTCGGAGCAGATGATGGTCTTTGAAAACAAGCTGTTTGTAGGCGTTGGAACCTACGAAGGTCCCTACAAGTTGGCAGAGATCAACGTGAATACTTACGAAGTGACCTTGCACAACACCGGTGATGTGCCCAACTCCTTTGCAGTGATTGGCAACGAACTATTTGTAATGAATTCTGGAGAGCAGAACTGGGGCGTTAGTCCTGATACGAAATCTAGCATCTGGAAATACACAGGCTCAGGGTTCTCAGAGCAAGCAGTCGCACCGAATACCAACAAGCACGCAATTTCTTTGGCAAGTGATGGCACGAACGGCTATTTCTTGAACAACAGCTACGACGGGGCCATTGTAAAGTGGACTCCAGGCCAGAGCTGGCAAACGTCTACCATGACCTTGCCCGGTGGCTACAAACTGAATGCACACGCGGGCAACCTATATTTCTTGGACGCTAAAGACTATGCGAGCAACGGTGAATTGCGCGTGTATTCCACTTCTGGAGATTTGTTGGAAACAGTTCCTGCGGGTGTTATACCCCGCCAGGTCATCTATTAAGCTTTAACCGTACTGAATTTGGTCTCTGCAGCATACGCCATTGCGCTAAACAATGCTGTGGAGATCAACTCAGGTGCGTAGAAAGGAACGGCCGCGGCATAAGTGGCCGTCAATCCTCCCCAAGTCATTGGGAACAAGCTGTATGCGCTTAGGAAAACACCAAGATTACTGAGCAAGAAGAACGCTACAGAACCACCCACAAGCAGCGCTGAACCATTTCTCATGTTCGTTGCGTTGCGGCCGAGCAGTGCATAGGCAGCGAATCCGGCGTACGTAAAGAGCGATCCTGAATACATTAGAACGAATTCACCAGAAGGGTAGATAAGATTGTTGATGACCAAATCACTGATCATCATCGTAGCAACAACCAACGCTACAGACCCCCATAAGCTCTTGATGCGGGAAGCGCCGAAGAAGGCTAGGGCTCCCATGGCAGTGAAATTAGGGTAATGTGGGGCGACGCGTGATACCAACGCCACAATAATCAATCCTAGTAATACTTTATTCTTTGTCATCATAGTCCTGTGAATTCCCTACAAATATACGCGGATTACGCTTCTTTGGTATAGGTATTCCACGTCCCGTTTGGATTTAATACCAACAGTTTCTCTGAGGATTTTGTTGCGGGATGCTCTGATGGAGTAGGAGGCTGCTCTGTTTTAACCTCTTGAGTCAGTTCTTCTGTGCGTTGGTCTCCCGTCAGGAGGTAGCGAATATCTAATGAAGCATCAAAAAGGGCCAATTGTTGGAGCAATTGAAGGTTCGGCTTATTGCGGCCGTTGAGAATATGTACGAGGGTAGGACGGTTCATGCCAATGGCCTTCGCCAACGATGTGGCATTGTGGCCGCTTTGGTCCATATACTCCTGAATTCGACGTACTACATCCTCCATAGTTACAAATGTAATACAATTAAAACACCCCTCAAACGTATTCCAAATGAAATTTTCGATGAAAATGGGGGCCGGTTTTAATGGGGTTTAATACAAGGAGTGTTAGTTTAAGCCATCTCATTCAATTTATTGATAAACAACAATTTAAATATAAAATAGTTTATGTTTCACGCCTCGTATTCGTATTGAAACAGTGCTTTGCCCGATGCATCAATCAATGAAACCACAATGTGCCACTGGTCTTTCGAGTGATTTAAACATAGTGTTCCAAAATGTTGCGTGTCCGTGGTGCCCTCGTGCACTCTGGTCGTGTTTTCCTCATCGTGATGGGGGTGAGCATTCGCTGTAATGGGCGAAGCACAAGCTTCTACGATGGCTTTACCATTGAGCTCTAATAGGTTGATTTCACCGCTGTGACGGTCACCAGTGAGAACGATAGGAGCGCCAGGGGCCTCGGAAAGCCATTGCAGCAGCAATTCACGCTCTGCTGGGTAGTTACTCATATTCTCGAAGACTTGGGCCGTATTGAGCAGTTGACCGCCCATACAGATCAAATGCACCTCAGCTGATGATTGTTGAAGAGTTTTATGGAACCAATTCAGTTGTTCCTCCCCAAAGACGGTGGCATTTGCGCTGTCCTTGTGGGTGCGAAAGCTTCTGTTGTCTAGCAGGTAGATATCTATCTTGCCTTCCGCTAAAAACGTACGGCCATAGTAACTCGTAGAATCAGATTGAGGGTAGGCTGGCTGCCAAAAGTCTTTAAAAGCCTGCATGGTGGTCGCGAAGCCATCAAACATAGAAAGGTCGCAATCATTCGGACCGGCATCGTGATCGTCCCAAATGGCCAGATGTTGGCTCTTGCCAAGGATTTCCTGAAATACATCACCTCCAAAAACCTCGTTGTATCGTGTCATGGTAGAGGCATAGGTTTGCCATTGGCCATCTACGAGATATAAGTTATCTCCCAACCAAATGTACTGGTCGAGTGTATCTAATGCTTTACTTAGGGTGGGTAGAAGGTCCTGTGTTTGTGAGGGTTCGTTACAGCTGCCGAAGCCAATAGTTACAGTTGTTTCATCTGTAACACATGATGTTCCAATGGCGAACAACGAGGCGTAGATCAAGTTTCTGGCGATCATAATGTTTGTATTTGGGGGAATGTCACAGTTGTGATGTAACTTTCACTATAAATCTACGAGAATGTCTACGAATTTCGATTCGACATATTTAACTGATAAACAGTGGTATATCCCATATTCAGCGCTGCAATCAGCACATAATTGGGAAATTATTGGGTATTCCAGTGAAGAACGCCCTTTACTCTATACCAGCCTAGGCCATGGCTCGCGTTCCATTTGTATTTGGGCCGGCATGCACGGCAACGAAACGACAGGAGTATTTATCATCTTGTCGCTCATTGAACTGTTTCAAAAGAAACAAATTGATTTAGAGGGGTTTACCCTTCATCTCATGCCGGTAGCGAATCCCGATGCCTATGTACGTTATAGTCGCCGCAATGGATTAGGTATAGATCTGAATAGAGACTTTAGTAGCTTTCAGACCATCGAAAGTGCAAAATTGGTGGGTTGGATCAAGATGCATGAACCTGAATTGTGCTTTAACCTGCACGATCAACGAACCATCTTCCACGTCGGTGGACATTCAGCCTATACTTCTCTATTGGTGCCAAGCGCCGAGATTACTCGTACCATCACGCCTATGCGGCGTGCCCTGATGAATAGATTGGGTAATGCGCTATCCTCCATGCAGGTTGATTTAACCGGTGTAGGAAGGTATACAGATGAATATTATCCCACTGCCATCGGGGATTACCTCATGGCCAATGGCATTGCCAATATCCTCATCGAAAGTGGCGTAAAAGAAGGTGATCTCGAACGGCGTGCGGCGCGCAAGTTCGGATTGCGTACCATTTTGGCCACCATCAGTGCGGATGATAGTCCTTCGAAGGTCTATGATCAGTTGCCTTTGAACGAGAAAGGCCAGTTAGAATGGGTATTTACCAATGTGCTGTATGCGCATATGCGCGTGGATGTGGCGATCAAGCGATTCCACTTTGTAAATGGTCACGCAGCGGACTATGTGTACCTCGTGGACGAAATAGGCGATTTAAAGGCCAAACCACGTATGAAGGAGGTCGATGGTACTGCCATTGCCTTGGCACAGCCCCTGGAGCTTGAGAAGCCGGTCAATGGCCACTTTGGGGACTATCTGTTTGAGGAAGGAAAAATTTTGAGCTTGTAAGGACCACACCAGGCCGGAGGCCTGGTGTGGGTCTAGGCATCAATTTTCGCCGGACTTTTTGTTGCCGAGTAAGAGCATGTCTCGAGCAATTACTTCCGTAAAATACTTCTTGTTGCCCTTCTCGTCTTCGTAGGAGCGAGTGACTAATCGGCCCGAGATTCCAATTTTATCGCCCTTTTTGACGTACTGCTCGATGGTTTGAGCCAATCCGCCCCAAGCGACAATATTGTGCCAGTCGGTCATAGTTTTCTTGTTGCCATCACTGTCTCTATACACAGTATTGGTGGCGAGGGTGAAGGTGGCCTTCACCGTGTCATTGATGTTTTTGGCTTCAGGGTTCATGCCCAGGTTGCCAATGAGTTGGACTTGATTTTCCATACGTATAACATTAAAGGTTAGTCCCAAGAAATTGGACCCAAAGAATGACGTATGCAAAAAAGGTGGAAAACTCCTCGTTATCAACACCCTACTGGGCGCGCTTGATGGTGTTTATGGTGGCGAAAGCGGCATTGACGTCGTCGTTGTGGACGATGAAGGTGGCCTCGTTTGTAGTGGAGATGATTTCCTTGATAGGCACACCGGCCGAGGCGATGTGCTTGAAGAAAAAGTAATAGAGTCCGATGACTTCCGAGCTGCTGTTGGGCAGGCGTAAGGTGATGGAAGAGAGGTCTTTGGTAATGCCGAGCTGTGTTTCACCGGCCATAGCATGTTCGAGATCAGTGCCGAAATCCTCACTAATTACGACGGTGGTTTCCTCCATACCCCCAGTAAAACTGTGGAATCCCGAAGGTTTTGATTTAATCGCTTCTAAGAAAACGGCTTGTTTTGCGGTAAGGGCAGGGGTCTTCTTATAGGTATAGGCCACAAGGTTGGAGCGCACAATGATATCTCCTAAGGAAGAAATGAACTGCTGAAGCTTGTGCTGCATCTTGAGTTGAAGCTTTGGTTCGCGGCGACGGATGGCCATGACCACCGCACTTTCCTTGATTTCCTTGCCGATAAGGTATTCAATGTCCGGCTTGATGGCGCGGGCCAAGGAACTGAGGTTGATCAAGTCCTCTTGAAGGGCTTCCTCCACGAAAGGACGTTTGCGGAGGCATTCCTCCAAAGCTTCACGTAAATTCATTTTTTCTATGCTTTGCGTTGCAAAATTACATCATTGTTAGTTTTTAAACACTCATGTTACGACCAAAATTGCCTTAATTTTGCGCTATGAGTGAACGCGTCATCATTGTCGGAGGAGGGGCTGCAGGCTATTTTGCAGCCATCGCATGTGCCGAGGCTAATCCAGCCGCCAGTATTACCTTATTAGAAAAAGGTAAAGATGTATTGGGCAAGGTTTTGATCAGTGGTGGCGGGCGCTGCAATGTGACTCACGCGTGTTTTGATCCAAGGGAATTGGTCCAATTCTATCCTCGCGGCAGCCGTGAACTCCTAGGTCCCTTCCACAAATTCCAGCCCGGCGATACCATGGAATGGTTTGCGGATCGGGGTGTAGAGCTCAAGATTGAATCCGATAACCGCGTTTTTCCGGTGACCGATTCTTCTCAAACCATCATCGACTGTCTGAAAGAAATGGCGGTGACCCACGGCATTGAAGTGCTCACTTCTTCTGGGGTCAAGTCCTTCCAGCCTTTGGACGGCGACCGATGGGAAGTGGTGACTAATGCAGGTCAAACCTACGATTGCGATGCTTTGATGATCGCTCCAGGATCGTCCAAAGCGATGTGGGACGGGCTAAAAAAATTGGGCCATAAGATCATTGAACCCGTGCCTTCGCTCTTCACGTTTAATATTAAAGACCCAAGAATCAAGGGGTTGAGCGGCATTAGTATGCCAAATGCAAGCGTTCAAATTGCGGCTTCAGATTTGGAAGCCGAGGGACCGCTGCTCATTACCCACTGGGGGCTCTCAGGGCCCGCTATTCTTCGCTTGAGCGCATGGGGCGCCCGAGAACTTAGCGATAGATTTTACCGATTCCCCATCCTGATTAATTGGCTAGGGCGCGATGAAGAGGAGGTACTCGACCTTTTATCAGATGAGAAAAAGTCCAACGGCAAAAAGCGATTAGGCAATCACGCGATGTTTGGCATTCCGTTGCGCCTGTGGAAATCTATGGTGGAGGCTGCGGGTATTAAGAGCACTGCGACTTGGGGCGATGTTTCCGGTAAGCAACTGAAAGATTTGTGTAGCGAGCTCACCGGCGCTGTGTTCCAAGTCACTGGTAAGAGTACCTTTAAGGAAGAGTTCGTCACCGCGGGTGGGGTAGATTTAAAGGAGATTGATTTTAAATCCTTCCAAAGCCGACTTTGCTCGAACCTATATTTGGCGGGAGAGATCCTGAATATTGACGGAATCACCGGCGGATTCAACTTCCAGGCCGCATGGACCGGTGGATTTTTGGCGGGCAATGCCATGGCCGGTTATCCGCTAGAGTAGGCCGTCTTTACGCAGCCACTTCAAGATTTTATCCCCGCGATTTTTCATTCCGGCGCTGCCGTATTCTATTACTGTTTCTAAGGTCTGTGCCAGTTCTGGGGCCAATTCCGGATACGCCCGAACCATCCTATAGGCAATAGTCATCCCGTACACACGCGGGGCCACCGCGGCTTGCATGTCCATCATGCATTTCCAGCTGTAATCCAGCAGCTTGCCTTGCGCCTCTTCGCCTTGTGGAAGCTCATATTTGGAGAAATACCGAAGAATAAACCGCACTTCGGCATCTGTTTTCGCATGGTCTAATTGGTCCATCATCCTCCCCACATACCCCAATAAAAGCTCGGGCTTACGGTCGCCCACATGGTGCAAAATCCAACACGCCCTGGTACGCTCCTTATCCGTCCCTTCAAAGGCAAACTTTACCGTTTCCTCGAGCACATCGGCTTCCACCAAAGCCTCCTGAATCCAGTAGGCATAGGCCTCGTCCTTAGCGACAGTGCACGTATTTAGAAGTTCTTTCAGGACCACCTTAAAAAATTATTGCACAAATGATGAAAATATTAGAATTCTAACTAAATTAGCATTGTATTCATCTTTTAAAGATACGCTGTATGAACTACGTAAAGAACAACTTGAAATTTCTTCGCAAGAAAGAGGCGCTGACTCAAGAGCAGTTGGCGGTAAAGATTGGTGTAAAGCGTGCCATGATAGGCGCTTACGAAGAAGGTAGGGCTGAGCCTAGGTTGCACACTTTGCAGCATTTGGCGGCGTACTTTCAGGTGCGACTCGATGATTTCGTGAACAAGGACCTCTCTGGTGGGGGATCCATTCCCAAGGCCGATGTTAGTGGTGCGCAGTTGCGCATTCTCCCGGTAGTGGTGGATGGCACGGACGAAAGAGAGTTGGGAACATTGGTACCGGTAAAGGCCTCTGCGGGATACCTCGCGGGGTATGGCGACGCAGATTACATTGGTGCCTTGCCGCGTTTTTCAATGCCCTTCCCAGAATTGCCGCAAGACCGTACGTACCGCGTATTCCAAATCCGTGGGGAAAGCATGCTGCCCATTAAACCGGGTGCTTACGTCATTACAGAATATGTACAAGATTGGAAGTCCATCCGCAATGACGATTGTTATGTGCTTATTACCAAGGACGAGGGCGTGGTCTACAAGCGCGTGATCAACAACTTGCACGTCGGCGAGCTGATGCTCAAATCTGATAACCCACAGTTTGCACCCTATACCGTCCCTGTGGACCGATTAGTGGAGGCATGGAAAGCCGTAGGATATACCAGCTTTGAGCTTCCTGCAGCGGGAACCAACCAGGAGATGTCACAGTTGATGCACATGGTGGCAGACCTGCGTAAGGAGATGAGTACGTTGAAAGACAACTAAGCATTTGTAACATAATAGATCCTCTGTTTGAGCGGCCTTAGTGCCGCTCGAATAGGCTGTAAACACCCCTAAAACAAACCTGTAGGAACATGGACCGCTCCATATTACATCTGGATTTGGACACCTTTTTTGTCTCTGTTGAGCGCCTGATGGACAGCCGTTTGAGCGGTAAGCCCATTATCATCGGCGGCACAGGCGACCGTGGGGTCGTAGCGGCCTGCAGCTATGAAACCCGAAAGTTCGGGGTACACTCGGCCATGCCCATGCGAATGGCGCGTGAGCTCTGTCCGGAAGCCATTGTAATCCGTGGCAACTCCGCGAATTACAGCAAATACTCCAACCTCGTGACAGACGTCATTAAGGAAGATGTGCCCGTGTACGAGAAGACCTCGGTAGATGAGTTTTATGTTGATCTCACGGGCATGGACCGCTTCTTTGGCAACTTCAAATTTGCCAGTGAACTCCGTGATAAGGTCATACGAGAGACCGGTCTTCCCATCAGCTTTGGCCTGTCCATTAATAAAACGGTCAGTAAGGTGGCCACCGGGGAAGCCAAGCCCAACAACAAAATCTACGTTCAAAAAGGATTAGAGCGTCCCTTCCTTGCCCCCTTATCCGTGCGCAAGATCCCAATGGTGGGAGAGAAGACCTACCAAACCCTTCGCAACCTTGGGGTACGCAGGATACAGACCCTACAAGAGATGCCGTTAGAGATGATGCAAAGCGTCATGGGCAAGCACGGATCTATTATCTGGCACAAGGCCCAGGGAGTGGATCAAAGCCCTGTACTGCCTTACCAAGAGCGCAAGAGCATTTCTACCGAGCGTACCTTTGCTAAGGATACCATCGATATGGTCAAGCTAGAAGGCATCATCGTCGCCATGACGGAGAACCTAGCCTACCAGCTGCGTCGTGGGGACAAACTCACTTCCTGCATCACAGTGAAGATTCGTTATTCGGACTTCAACACACATACCCTTCAAGCGCGAATTCCCTACACTGCGGCGGACCATATCCTCATCCCCAAGGTGAAGGAGCTCTTCAAGCGACTCTATGACCGCCGCTTATTGGTGCGTTTAATAGGAGTGCGCTGTTCACATTTGGTGGGCGGCGGCTACCAGATGAATCTTTTTGAGGAGAGCGAAGAGCTGAGCAACCTCTACAGCGCCATGGACCATATTCGCCAGCGTTTTGGCGACCGATCCGTACTCCGGGCCGTTTCACTCGGGGCCAAAACCATCGGACGAACGAATCCTTTCAATGGAGAACCGCCGCCGTTATTGGCCAATAGACATCAGTAAAAAGAACTTAATTTAGAGAGAGGAAGTACCATGTGCGGTAGATACGTCAACATCAGTAAAATCAAAGCGGTAGAGAAACGCTTTAGCGCCCTTGTCGAGCGCCCAGACCTTTATGCCCCTAATACCAACACGAGCATAGGGGACTTAGGCGCCGTTATTACTCAGGAACATCCCGGCGTAATTAAGCATTACCGCTTCGGCTTTACCCCGTATTGGGCGAAGAAGCCGTTCCACTTGTTCAATGCCCGCTCCGAAGGCGATCACAACTCGGAGAATGATCCTTCTTACCGTGGCGCCAAAGGCATTACCACCAAGCCTGCCTTCCGTCAAAGTATTCGCTCCAAACGCTGTCTAGTCTTGGCCGACGCCTTTATTGAAGGTCCGCAAAAAGAGCGCTTGTCCAAACCCTATGTAGTCTACAAGAGGGACGGGGCGCCCTTTGCTTTTGCTGGAATCTATGATACTTGGGTCAATCCAGATACAGGGGAGATGGTCGATAGCTTCGCCATCATCACCACCGTACAAAACAAGATCACCGCAGCCATAAATCACCACCGTTCGCCCGTCATCCTGCATGAGGAAGACGAGCAGGTGTGGTTGAATGGTGAAATGCCGCTGGCGGAGGTGACTGGTCTATTGGCCCCCTATCCCTCGGAAGAGCTCAATGCTTATCCCATCTCAGCGGCCATTAAGAGCCCTAAAGCCAATGGTCCTGAGCTCCTCAAGCCCATCGGCCAGCGCCTGGTGCCCGAATACGATTATGAAATCTATTCGCACCTATCTCTGCAGGGCATGGGCATGACCCAAGCGCGTCAACGAAAATTGGACCTAGGATTTTAGAACGCAGCTGCACTCATGCTACTGAATACGCACAGTTACTACAGCTTGCGCTATGGTATTCTATCGCCTAAAGAATGGATGGCCTTCTTAGAGGACCAGCCCTGGCCAACCATGGCCCTGACCGACATCAATAATACCTCGGCGTGCATGACGGTGCTCTATCTCATGCGAAAACATCCCACCAAGCGCCCTGCCGTGGGAGTCGACTTTCGCAACGGCATCCAGCAATGCTACATCCTCCTGGCGAAGAATTGGGAAGGCATGCGCCAAATCAATGACCACCTTTCTTGGCACCTTCATCATAAAGTACGTTTTCCCGATCGCCCGCCACTACAAGCCTTAAGCCAAGTATGGGTCATTTATCCTTCCACCACCAAAGTCCCGCTTGACCAACTCCAAAACAATGAGCTTGTCGGCATTCCTCCACAGGAAGTTGCCTCCATTCCTTTTCGAAAGTGGAAGACCCACCTACACAAACTAGTCGCCCTTCCTACGGCCACCTTCCGAGGAAAGCGCGATCACAACGCACACCGCCTCCTTAGGGCCATCGACGAGAACACCTTGCTCAGCAAACTCCCGCAGGAAGAGCAGGGGAGTCCACAGGACCTCTACCTAAACGATGAGGCCCTTCGCACTGCCTATGCCGCCATGCCCCAGCTTCTGCGCAATGCAGCACAAATCCTAGCGGATTGCCGCATCACACTGCCCGAGGAATCGGATCTACTCAACCTACAGACCTATTCAGGCTCCGCAGAGAAAGACATTAAACTCCTGCGCAAACTCTGCTTCGACGGCCTCCCATATCGATACCCCCACGCCGATTTCCGAGTTCGCGAGCGCATTGAAAAGGAACTCGACCTCATCGAAAAGAAGCACTTCGTAGCTTATTTCTTGATTAATTGGGACATCGTAAACTACGCACAGAAACGCGGCTACTTCTATGTAGGGCGGGGGAGCGGTGCCAATAGTATCGTTGCCTACCTGCTAAAAATCACTGACGTAGACCCCATCGAGCTGGACCTCTACTTCGAACGGTTCATCAACTTGCACCGCTCGTCGCCACCGGATTTCGACCTCGATTTCTCCTGGCGCGATCGGGAGGACATCACCCAATACATCTTCAAACGCTTTCCCCACACCGCACTCCTGGCGACCTACAACACCTTTCAATACCGCTCTGTGGTGCGAGAGTTGGGGAAGGTTTTCGGCCTGCCCAAACACGAAATAGACAAACTCAGCAAGGGCGCCATCTCCTCCTCAAACCTGGACCAACTCTCGCACTTAGTCCTTCGCTACAGCACCTACATACAAGGGTTTCCCAGCCACTTGAGCATTCATGCAGGCGGGATATTGATTGCCGAGCGCAGCCTGCATTACCACAGCGCCACCTTCCTGCCGCCCAAAGGCTTTCCCACCGTACAGTTTGATATGATTGTCGCGGAAGATATTGGGTTGCATAAGTTTGATATCCTCAGCCAACGCGGGCTCTCCAAGATTCAGGATACCCTTGCCATTGTTGCGAAGAATAGGCCCCAGCATCCGAACATCGATATACGAGACCTGCAGCGTTTTAAGGCCGATGAGCAGATCAAACACTTGTTGCGCAATGGATTAGCCATAGGTTGCTTTTATGTGGAATCCCCAGCAATGCGGATGTTGCTGAAGAAGTTGAAGGTAGATACCTATTTGGGACTAGTGGCGGCAAGCTCCATCATACGGCCGGGCGTGAGCAATAGTGGTATGATGCGCGAATATATTCTGCGATTTACAGATCCGGAGCGTCGGAAAGAAGCACACCCTGTGATGTTAGAGATTATGCCCGATACCTTCGGAGTAATGGTCTATCAGGAAGATGTGATCAAGGTAGCCCATCACTTCGCGGGGTTATCCCTAGGAGAGGCCGATGTATTAAGGCGGGGGATGTCGGGAAAATATCGTTCAAGGAGAGAGTTTCAAAATATTGAAAATCAATATTTTGAGAATTGTAAGGAGCGTGGGTATAGCGAGGATTTGAGCCGTGAAATTTGGCGACAAATAGAGAGTTTTGCGGGCTACGCCTTCGCCAAAGGACACAGTGCCTCCTATGCGGTGGAGAGCTATCAAAGTCTCTTCCTAAAAGCACATTTCCCGTTGGAATACATGGTGGCGGTGATCAATAATTTCGGCGGGTTTTACAGGACCGAGTTTTACGTGCATGAAGCGCGTAGGAGTGGGGGCCGAATAGAAGCCCCCTGTGTGCAGCATGGCGATTATCCTACGGTTATTGATGGGACCACCATTTATTTGGGGTTTGTATTGCTGCGCAGTTTGGACGAGAAAATAGGGGTGCGCATCGGCCAAGAGCGTGAGGAGGGAGGTCCTTATGAAGATTTGGCTGATTTATTAAACCGCGTGCCTATTGGGATAGAGCAAGTTTCGTTACTCATTCGCATAGGAGCCTTACGATTTACGGGAAAGGAAAAACAAACCTTGTTGTGGGAAGCCCATCATATGCTGCGTGGACGTAATACCAAAGAGGTGTTGGCGGCTCCGCCCAGTCTGTTCAAAGGCAACCAACAAGCCCATGATTACAAGGTTCCCGTACTCCGCCAAAGCAGGCTGGAAGAGGCCTTTGACCAAATAGAGTTGCTGGGATTTCCGTTGCGTGATCCCTTCGAATTGGCCGATGAACCCTTAGAAAACGGTACAAGAGCACGTGAACTGCCAGATAAACTAGGACATTTTGTGGCGGCCTACGGTTATTTGGTCACCGTGAAGGATACGAAGACGATCAAGGGCGACCGCATGAATTTCGCCACATTTATTGACCAAGACGGCGAATTCCTGGATAGCGTTCATTTCCCAAACATCGCTGCGCAGTTTCCATTTCGCGGCAAAGGCATTTATCGAGTACAAGGTCGCGTTGTCGAAGAATTTGGTTTTTACAGCATAGAGGCTTCTGCATTGTATAAGGTGGCCATGGTGCCAGATCCTCGTTATGAGGATACCATGGCTCGGGAAAAGGACAACTACAGCAAAACCAGCAATACTATGAAGCGTGGACGTAAATCTGCGGAATCAGCGTAAAATGCCATACTCCTTGGAGAGGGTAGTTCTATGAAAATACTATTTAACATAATATATATTATAGCAAAACTATATAAAACCAAAAGAAAAGCCCAAATACCGAAGTACTTGGGCTTTCTATAATTCTGAAGAACTGTGATTATTCGCCAGCTTCGTCTAGGATCGCTTTCATATCCATTGACTTCTGGTAATCACCAACCTTACGATATACTTCCATGAGTGCACGAACGATGTCCATGTCCTCAGGCTTCATTTCGTAAGCGCTCTCAAAGTATCCTAGTGATTCACCGAATACTTCTTTTTGCTTGTCTTTTAATTGATTGTACTTACGAGTTTCGTTCAGACCAAGCTTGTTCATTTGCTCAGTGATGTCGTTTGCACGGTCAATGTATACCAAACCACACATGTACATAGCGTCGCTCATATCTGGCTCAACTTCGAGTGCGGCTTTGTATTCTGCCAAAGCACCATCCAAATCCTTCATTTCAGTTTGCATGATGTTTCCTTTTACGAAATGGTAAATACCTTTCTCAGGATTCTTAGCAATGGCCTCGTTCAAGTTGTTCATAGCACCCTCGTAATCTTTTACATCAAGGAATGCCTGCAACTGGATGTCCAACAAGTCTTTGTTTTCTGGATACGCCTCACGCGCCTCAGTCAACCACTTGTTGTAATTGTCCATGTTGTCCATTTTCTTGGCGTTGTTGATCAAGCTGATGTACACACTAGGACGAACATCTTCACCAACTACAGGATCAGTAGCTAAACCACCTTTAATATCTTTTTCCATGGCAGCTTTATTCGGGTATTGCTTAGGATTCCCTAAAACATCCGTAGCACTGTACGTAATTCCCTTGTAGCCCATTTCCAAACACTGTGCGAAGGCTGCGCTGCTCTTCTCAAGATCACCGGCAGAACCTGCGATAATCCCAGCGTTGAACAACAAACCTGTATCTACACTTGCGAACATACCGAGTAATTCATTTTGCTTGAACTCAAACGCAGACATGTATCCTTGGTAGGCCGTTTGGTAATCTCCCGCCTCGTATGCTGCACCTGCATCTACTAGGTAGTTGTATGCAATATTCATCGATTCACGTTGCGCTTCCTCGGTGTACAATTGCTTCTTCGCAGTTGATTCAAATTGCAACAAATCCAACAAGCTCTGCGCTGCGATCACGTTTGCATCGGCTGCCAATGCTTTCGTTGCTGCATCAGGAGAAGCAGCGATTTTAGAGTAAATCAATGCTTTATTGTAGTAAAACTTAGACATGATTTTCTCTTTAATATCCGCCTGGTTCTTACCGTCGATAATGGTGGTCGCTTCATCGATAAAGCCTTTAGCTTCAACGAGTTCATTACCTCTCAATGCGATAATTGCGCTAGTTACTTTTGGAGCTTCTTGCGCCGTTGCCATAAAAGTTGCAGCGATTAGGACTGCGACTAGTAGCTTTTTCATAATTCTAATCTCTTCGTTTTTAAGTGGCTACAAATGTAGTTTTCATAGTTAAAACAAACATTGCGCCAAGATTACTTATTCTTCAGAAGTAGTTTCCTCCCCTCCTTCTGCTGCTGCAGCCGGAGCATCGCCATCAGCGATATTTTCTACGCCTTCTACATCCAATACTTCATTTTCCTCCTCCTCAGAGGCAGGAACCTTTGCTATGGAAGCAATCTCGTCGCCTTTGCGTAAGGTGATCAAACGAACACCTTGCGTCGCTCTACCCATGACGCGCAGGGTATCAACTCCCATGCGAATCATAGTACCTTTCTTAGTAATGATCATCAAATCATCTTCATCTGTAACAGCTTTTAGGCTGACCAGTTCACCAGTCTTGTCGGTCACGGTAATGGTTTTCACACCCTTACCACCACGGTTGGTGATGCGGTAATCCTCTAATGCAGATCGCTTACCGTAACCTTGCTCACTCACTACCATTACATCGAATCCGTCGCCTTCTTTCACGACAATCATACCTACCACTTCATCAGTTTCACTGTTAACAGTGATGGCACGAACACCGGAGGCGTTTCGCCCCATGCTACGCACTTTGCTCTCTGGGAAGCGAATGGCTTTACCACTCTTTACAGCAAGCATGATATCCTGCTCGCCATTGGTCAACTTCGCCTCTAGTAACGTATCTCCTTCTCTTACGGTGATGGCATTGATACCATTAACACGTGGACGAGAATATGCTTCTAAGCTGGTTTTCTTGATGATACCTTGCTTCGTGCACATCACGATGTAGTGATTATTAATATACTCCTCGTCTTTTAGGTTTAACACATTAATGAAGGCCAATACCTTATCATCTTGTGGTAGGTTAATCAAATTTTGAATGGCCCTACCCTTGCTTTGACGCGTGCCTTCTGGAATTTCAAATACGCGCATCCAGAAACAACGTCCTTGCTCGGTGAAGAATAACATGTATTGGTGGTTGGTAGCGACGAAGACGTGCTCAATGAAGTCTTGGTCTCTGGTACTAGCAGCTTTAGCGCCTACTCCCCCACGGTTTTGCTTCTTATACTCTGTCAATGCAGTACGCTTGATGTAGCCAGCATGAGAAATAGTAATCACTACCTCTGAATCTGGAATCATATCCTCAATGCTTACATCACCGCCTGAGTATTCAATATCTGTTCTACGGTCATCACCAAACTTATCTTTAACTTCTTCGAGTTCTTCTTTGATGATAGACATACGCAATGCTCTATCGTTTAAGATGCTCTTTAAGTATTCGATAGTTTTCATCAACTCCTCGTACTCGGCTTTGATCTTATCACGCTCAAGACCAGTAAGCTTTTGGAGACGCATGTCCAAGATGGCTTTGGCTTGAATCTCACTGAGTTTGAATTCAGTCATTAATCCAGTCTTCGCATCTTCAGGTGTAGATGAGGCGCGGATGAGCTTGATGACAGCATCTAGGTTATCAATGGCGATGAGCAACCCTTCTAGAACGTGAGCACGCTTTTCGGCTTGCTTCAATTCGTATTCGGTACGACGGACAACAACTTCGTGTCTGTGGTCCACGAAATGACGAATCATGTCCTTGAGGTTCAATAACTCTGGACGGCCATTGACTAGTGCGATGTTGTTGACAGAGAATGAGCTCTGAAGCTGAGTGTATTTGTACAGCTTGTTGAGGACTACGTTTGGCACTGCATCGCGCTTCAAAACGTATACGATACGCATTCCCTTACGGTCACTCTCGTCACGGATATCGGAAATGCCTTCAAGCTTTTTATCATTGACCAATTCCGCTGTCTTCTTGATCATATCCGCTTTGTTTACCAAATACGGGATCTCAGTAACGATAATACATTCACGGCCTTTGACCTCTTCGATAACAGCCTTACCGCGCAACACGATACGTCCACGTCCTGTATGGAAGGCATCGCGAACACCTTCATAACCGTAGATGGTACCTCCTGTCGGGAAATCTGGTGCACTGATGTGCTGCATCAACCCATCAACTTCGATTTCATTGTCGTCGATGTAGGCATTGATGGCATTAATACTCTCTGTCAAGTTGTGAGGCGGCATGTTTGTCGCCATACCTACGGCGATACCTGAAGCACCATTGACCAACAATCCTGGAATACGCGTTGGAAGAACAGTAGGCTCTTTGAGGGAATCGTCAAAGTTTAGCTGCCAGTCGACGGTATCCTTGTCAATGTCGGATAGCATGTCCTCTGCAATCTTGCGCATACGAACCTCCGTATAACGCATTGCCGCCGGACTATCACCATCTACAGATCCAAAGTTCCCCTGGCCATCTACCAACATGTAGCGCAATGACCAATCTTGAGCCATACGCACCATGGTATCATATACGGAGCTATCGCCATGCGGGTGGTACTTACCCAATACGTCCCCTACTACCCTCGCAGATTTCTTATACGCTTTGGTACTAGTCACCCCCATGTCGTGCATGCCGTAAAGCACACGTCTGTGAACGGGTTTCAAACCATCGCGAACATCTGGTAAAGCACGAGAAACGATCACCGACATAGAGTAGTCGATGTAGGAGCTCTTCATCTGCTCCTCAATATTTATGGGGATAATTTTTTCTCCCTGCGCCATATTGTCAGTATTTAGGGCGGCGAGTGCCGCGTTTTTTCGTAATTTTCAAATATACCTTTTCAGCCCCCGTTAATGCCTTGTAAGCGCTGTGAACTTGCGCCTTTTTTCCACATGCGAATGTTAACAAATCGTTCTGTGAGCAGGGGTACATCGGGTCGAATCTGCCATTAGATTTGAAAAGAAAGGTTGGCACGCTATGTGCAATGACTAAGACGGTAAAAGAACCAGCACAATATGGAAGAGAATTTTAGCCCCAGAGTTCGCGATGTGATTACTTTCAGCAAGGAAGAAGCCTTACGCTTAGGTCACGACTATATTGGTACGGAGCACCTCTTACTCGGTATTATCCGAGAAGGTGAAGGAACGGCCATTCAAATTTTAAAAGACTTAGGATTGGACCTCAAACAGGTACGCTCCAAGATTGAAGGGTTGAGTACGCCTTATGCGACCAATAATCCGGCGAATGGTAAAAACCTACCCTTGACACGCCAGGCGGAAAAGGCCTTGAAGACTACGTTCCTCGAGGCTAAGTTGTTCCAGAGCCCTATTATTCGTACGCCTCATCTATTGTTGTGTATTCTTAGAAATGATAATGATCCCATCAGCGGAATTATGGCGCAGTTCGGTGCATCATACGATGCGGTGAAAAGCGAATACCAGAGCAATTACATTGAGACCGAGACGGAAGAGCCTAAGGACGATTTAATTTCTCCTTCGATGAGTTACGACGATCCCGATCCAGAGGAAGGTAGTGCACCATCTAGTGGTCGTAGAAGCTCCCCTGTAGGAGGTAGAAAGGAAAAGTCTAAGACACCTGTGCTGGATAACTTTGGTAAGGACCTCACCCGTTCTGCCGAGCAAGGAAAACTCGATCCTGTGGTTGGTCGCTCCAAGGAAATAGAGCGCGTTAGTCAGATTCTCAGCCGTAGAAAGAAGAACAATCCATTGCTTATTGGTGAGCCTGGTGTGGGTAAAAGCGCCATTGCAGAGGGATTGGCCCTTCGTATTGTAAATAAGGAAGTTAGCCGAGTGTTGTTCAACAAAAGAGTGATCAGCTTGGACTTGGCCAGCCTTGTGGCGGGAACTAAATACCGCGGGCAATTTGAAGAGCGTATGAAAGCGCTCATGAATGAGCTCGAGAAGAACGACGATATTATCCTATTCATCGACGAACTACATACTATTGTAGGGGCTGGTGGCGCTACGGGATCGTTGGATGCTTCAAACATGTTTAAACCTGCGCTAGCTCGTGGTGAGATTCAATGTATCGGTGCTACTACCCTAGACGAATACCGCCAGTTTATCGAGAAGGACGGTGCCCTAGAGCGTAGGTTCCAGAAGGTAACGGTGGATCCGACCAGTATGGAGGAAACTGTACAGATCTTGAACAACATCAAGGATAAATACGAAGAACACCATAATGTGAGTTACACGCCCGAAGCCATTCAGGCTTGCGTGAGATTGACTCAGCGTTATATGACCGACAGACACCTCCCCGATAAGGCCATTGATGCCTTGGATGAGGCCGGTTCGCGTGTTCACATCACGAACATTGAAGTACCTGCAACCATTACTGAGCTTGAAGCAGAGTTACAGCATATCAAGGAGGAAAAGGTTCGCGTGGTGAAGAGTCAGCGCTATGAAGAAGCGGCCCGTCTGCGTGATGATGAGAAGAAACTCGAAGCAAAATTGGCCAATGCAAAAGAAGCATGGGAAGATTCGATCAAGCTTAACAAGAAGATTGTAGATGAGCCCGAAGTTGCGGAGGTTGTTGCTATGATGACCGGGGTTCCTGTTCAGCGGGTAGCTGCCCAAGAAATGGATAAGCTGGCTAAGATGGACGAAGCCTTGCAAGGCACTGTTATTGGTCAGGACGAGGCGGTTAAAAAGATTGTGCGTGCCATTCAGCGTAACCGCGCTGGTTTGAAAGATCCAAAGAAGCCTATTGGTTCCTTCATTTTCTTAGGCCCTACTGGAGTTGGAAAAACGCAATTGGCCAAGGAATTGACCAAACTGCTGTTCGACAGCGAGGATAACATGATTCGCATTGATATGAGCGAGTACATGGAGAAGTTCGCGATCAGTCGACTTGTAGGTGCGCCTCCGGGATATGTAGGATATGAAGAAGGTGGCCAATTAACTGAGCGTGTGCGCCGCAAACCATACTCTGTCATCTTGCTTGATGAGATTGAAAAAGCACACCCTGATGTATTCAATTTGCTGCTACAAGCCCTAGACGACGGTCAGATTACCGATAGTTTGGGCCGTAAGGTGGATTTCAAGAATACCATCATCATTATGACCTCTAATCTAGGCTCACGCCAATTGAAAGATTTCGGAACTGGTGTAGGTTTTGGAACCAATGCGCGCGAGCAAAACAAAGGAGATATAGAGAAGAGCGTCATTCAAAGCGCATTGAAGAAGGCTTTTGCCCCTGAATTCTTAAATCGTATCGACGATGTTGTGCTGTTCAACAGTTTGACTCGTGAGGACATCCACAAAATCATTGATATCGAGCTCAAAGGCCTCTTCCACCGTATTGAAGATCTGGGATATGCCATTTCCATGAGCCAAGAAGCCAAAGATCACATTGCTGATGAAGGCTTTGATGAAGCCTTCGGAGCCCGTCCGTTGGCGCGCGCCTTGCAGAAATTGGTCGAAGATCCTTTAGCAGAGAAAATCATTGGTAAGGAGATCGCGGAGGGCGATGCCATTGAGATTACGTTGAACGAGAAGGAATTAGAGTTCAAGGTGACCAAGCCTAAAAAGGTGAAAGCACCGAAGGAAACGCCGAAACTTGAGGAAGGCTCAGAGGAGACTCCTGCGGAAGAACCTTCTGAAACCAAAGATTAAACTGGGATAATGGAGCCTGGTCGGTCCTCGACCAGCTTCATTCCTATGGCATTGATTGTGGGAGACGGCTGAACGGCGATGAAGTGTTCCCGTATCCACTGTTCGTTGTGCAAAAAATCGTTGTCTGTGTAGATGCCAGTGATGCTCCCGTTTTCAATGAAAAGCGCTCCTTGTTCTGGGCTCAAATCAATGAGGAACTTCTTGGCTTGTTGCTCCTGAATACGCTCAAGGGCCTCTGATAGGCTGATTTCTTCGCGTGCGGCTTGGTCCTGAAGTGCGGCTAGCCACTGTTGGCCGGCGCGGTACGATCCAAACCTTACTAATGCCCCGTCCCCAATGACTTTCTGTACCACACATTTGAGCTCCCCTCTCCCATTTTTGTAGGTGTAGAGTCCAAATTTCAAAGCTTGTTTTTTCTGCGCTTTATTCAGCTTTGGCCAATGTTGACGTATTAAATGATCCTCGTACACTAGCGCGAGCGTTTCATTCGGCAGGGACGTGTAGCTGAGGGAATAACACTCTTTCATGAGGCGCTGGTACTTGGTACTGCCCTGCTGTGTGCTGAAGTGCTGGGTGATGCGGGATTTTATGTTATTTGCCTTACCGATATAAAGCGGAAGTCCCATTTGATCGAGGAATTGGTATACCCCGTGTGATTTTGGTAGGGTGTCGTAGTAATGCGCCGGCATGTTGTCGGGCATTTGAATGCGCTTTAATAGGCCCAATTTCGGGTCGTTCAGCCGCTGCTCGTCATAATCGCCGTGCAAGCAATGGATCAGCACCTCTGCGGCACATAGGGCATCGCTCAACGCCCGGTGCGGATTGTCGTTCTCCACTGCTAAGGCTCGAGATAAGTGCGCCAAAGAATAGCGACCAAATTCAGGAAACACCGCTTTACTGTATTTCACCGTACACAGCTTCGGCATTCGCCAAGGTTGGTCCGCTTTACGGAAGGCGGCATCGATAAAACTGTAGTCAAAGTTGACCGAATGGGCCACGAAAATATCTCCTTCCAAATGTTTCAAAAGCTCCGGTATGGCTTCCTCAAATGTGGGCGCATCGGCGACCATATCATCGTTGATGCCCGTGAGCATTTGGATGTTGTAGGGAATGGATTGTAACGGGTTGATTAAGGTAGACCATTGGTGGGTGATCTTTTTATGCTCGACATGTACGATACCGATCTCCGTAATCCCATTGCCATTGGGCTTTCCGCCGGTTGTTTCGATATCTACGACCACATACTTCATAGGGGTAAATCTATTGTATATTTAGCCTCATGGAACTGCTCATCATCATCTTATTTCTCACAGGTATCGTAGGCGCAGTATTGCCCGTTTTACCCGGTTCCTTGATCACCGCCGCAGCGCTTGTAGCAGGCATGTACGAAGCTGAAAGTTTTACCATCAACACTTGGATTTGGGTAATTGTTGGAGTTGCAGTTTTTGTGGCCGATTATTTTCTGCCTTCCATCCTCACCAAACTTGGGGGTGGGTCAAAGCGAGCTGCCATTGGTGCAGGCATTGGTTTGTTGGTTGGATTGATCACGGGACCCTTTATGATTGTAGGGGCACTCTTGGGAGCCTTTATCGGTGAGTATATGGAACAAAAGGATGCTGGGCAGAGCTTGAAAAGTGCCTTTATGGCCGTCCTGGGTTTGTTCACTGGGATGGTTATAAAATTGGTCTATACCATTGCGATGCCCATCCTTTATTATTGGAATGTAATGTCATGATCGTCACATTCGAAGAACATAGTATCTCCTACCCCTCACTTGACCTTAGTGCAGGCCTACACTTGATTACAGGGGCATCAGGAACGGGAAAAACCACCTTACTTCGGGTGCTTCACGGGGCTCAAGAAGCTCAGAATTCACCAGATTTAGAAGGTGTGACGGCGCACATGCCGCAACATCCGCAATGGATTGAGTACGCCACGATGCAGGAGCAATTGTCCATGATGGCGCGAGAAGGTTTTGAGCGGGATGCGGTTGCTTTGGGAATTGGACCCTTACTATACAGATTTCCACATCAACTCAGCATAGGTCAGTTGCAACGGTTCGCCCTCGTACTCGCCATGAACCAAGGCGCTTCCACCCTATTATTGGACGAGCCTACCAGCGCACTAGATGATGATTGGGCCGAGATGGCTTGTGAACTCTTAGACCAATGGTTAAGTGATCATCCTCAGGGCAGGATTTATGCGGTCACGCACGACCAGCGTATGAAAGATAGATTCAACCATGTAAAAACCCTTGCCTTATGAGTTTGTGGTTGATGCAATGGAAACGCAAATGGGCTGCTCTGCTCATTGTCGGGGTACTGGCCTTTATCACGGGAGTGTTCATCAAGGCTCCTCGTGCGATGGAGCATTATATTTTCCACCAATGGGAAGAGAGTGCGTCCCAGGTAGATTTGATTGTTGGTTACAAGGGAAGTCCTATTCAAATTGTTGCGAGCTCTTTGTATAGACTCGAAAACCCAACGGGAAATATTACAGCGGCTACCTACGAGTTTTGGAAGACACATCCCCTTGTGGCAACGGCCACTCCTATTGCCTTAGGCGACAATGTGCAAGGCCATCCATTGGTGGGAACGGATAGTTCCTACTATCCCTGGTTCGGTCTAACATTGAAGCAAGGACATTTACCAGCCGCCTCAGGCGAGGTGGTATTGGACGCTGCCTTAGCAGATCAACTTCAAGTGAGTATAGGTTCAAGTCTCACTTCGGCACACGGCAGCGATTCGCGTGGCGAATCGCACGAACACCCACTGCAAGTGGTTGGGATTGTGGAAGCCGAACGCAGTGCTGATAAAAGTGCCTTATTTACGGTTACTCAAACCTATTGGACCTTGCACCATAGTGCGGAACCATCCTACACCTCTGTGATGTTGAAACTGAAGTCGAAAGCGGCCATGCTCATGCTGCCAAATATTATCGGTCAGCGTACGGACGAACAAGGGGCTTTCCCGGTATTCATTTTTGGTCAGTTGCAGAAACAATGGCAACCCACCATAGATCAGGCAACTCGTTGGTCTTGGATCATCGCCGCTGGAGTAATACTCTTGTTTATTGCCTATATCTCAAACCTGTACCATTCGGAACGCAATACCATTGCCTTTTTGCGTAACCACCATAGAAATACTGCATCAATATTTGTGCAGGTCTTTGGCAATGTGATGGTCCTTATGATTTTGGGATTGTTGGGCTCAGCACTGATCATTCAAGGGATGATCGGTGTGGTGCCAATCGTTGAGGAATGGATGGCAATGTTATTGACCGTGGCCTTAGCTGTGGGTTTATTGTGGATTAAACTGAGAAAGTCATGAGAAATTTGGCTTGGGTCATCGTGATGGTTGCCGGTCTTCAAGTCACTGCTTGGGGACAGAAGGTGGTATCCTGGGATTTATTGGCCGTGCCCTACAGCACGACTCCCGAAGGGTTGTATGCACCTCAATTCCCTTCTTGGCTGGACAGCTACAAGAATCAAGAGGTGGTACTGCAAGGGTATTTAGTACCGGTAGATGTGGCGACCAAGCAATATGCGTTGAGCCGCTACGCCTTTTCGAGTTGTTTTTTCTGCGGAAATGCGGCGCCGAATACCGTAGTGGAATTGGTCTTTAAAGATCAGCCGGATCATTTAGTCACGGACCAATTCGTCGTGATTAAGGGCATCCTCGTGTTCAACGATACGGACCCGTACCGATTGTTTTTCATCATTCAACAAGCTGAATTCCACGGATGAGAACAGGTGTATTCATAGCGCTATTCTTCGTTAGTTTCTGCGGTGTAGCGCAAGAGCGACTGTCCTGGAGTGCTCTCGAGCAAATCGATTTCACCGAAGTATATGACGAAGGCACGGCCTCCTGGGTCCAAGTCCCTCAGTGGTCTACAGAACAACGAGCGAATTGGGACGGAAAAGAAATGAAAATCACGGGATACGCCATCGTTCTAGATCCTGTCGATCATATTTATGCGTTGAGCGCCTTTCCCTTTTCAAGCTGTTTCTTCTGCGGTGCTGCGGGACCTGAGAGTGTGATGGAATTAGAGTTTGAGCGCCCTGTGGACCTCATCACGGACCAAGTCATTACGGTCATAGGAACCTTGGATTTGAATACTTCACCGGAGCATTTGCCCATCACCCTAGTGGGGGCCAAACTCAAACAATGATATTCGAATCTCCCACCATATTATGGGCCCTGCCCCTTGCCCTGCTCCCCACCCTTATACATTTAATGGGTAAGCGGCCTCGAAAACCTAAGCCCATTCCGTCCTTAATGTGGCTTAACACATTTAAAACCAGTGAGCGCCGTCGACAAAAACTCCGAGATCTCATCGTACTGGCCATGAGAACGCTCGCCATACTCTCGGTCATCTTTGCCTTGGGACGCCCAAATTTTGGAGTTCAAGTACAGGAATTGGTCATTGATAACCACCCCGGCTTATGGCAACAGGGCGCTTGGTTGGAGGAACTGCTCGAGAAGCTACCAGCGGGTAATTACAACATTACCACTAGAGACGGAGCCCACTTTGAGAACATCGCCCAGTCGAACATTGCCGCACTGATGGAGCAATGGCCTTCGAGCTCTATGCCGTTGAAGATGGATTCTGCCGCAGTTTTGATGACGGCTGCGTATGGGCCTATTCCTTTAGGCTTTAAGGATGTTCTCGCACCAGAACGCGATTCATTGAGCAATGCTTGGATGTTGGGAAGTATCGAAGGAAAAATGGCTAGGGTCCAATTATTGGGCGGAGCTACCTCCACGAATTGGTATTTGGAACAACGTGGGCAGCGCCTAATGGAATGGCAAGACCTCGACGAAATTAGCATTCCGTTGGAAGGCCTGCTCCCTGATTCGCTCTACACCCTGCGTATGGAAGCGGATAGCGTAGTTGCCGATAATGCCTTGAGTTTTTCTGTGGGCACTACTAGGGAAACTTGGCTGGTCAGTGGTCGTGGTGCTGGCAATGTCAAGGATTTTGTTCGTGTATTCGCCCCCGATTCTATGCTGCCCTACACCACCAACGACCTCTGGTCCAACCTTGGAGAACCTAAAAACTTGGTGCTCGTCGGATTTGATTTTTTGCCAGAGGTACTAGAAGAATTGGCCCATAACGCCCTAGTTTTTCCTTCAAACTCCTCAGAGAACACCCTTACTTCTGTGCTCCCGCAACTCGAACACCCGTTATATTCAGAGCAGTTCATTGCACCCTCTCTGCGAAATGATTGGCCCAGCCCAAAGAAATCCACAGTTCTGAAAGGGACCTGGGATGCGCTACTGGCAAGTCCTGAAGGGACCATAGCAGGCTTTGTATCCGGTACCTCGGGAGCGATACTGTATCAGCAAGGCTTTGTGCCACAAGAGGTTGAGCACCCCTATTATAAAGCGTTGCACCAATGGATCATGCGCGATAGGAATGTGAATTGGGACATTCCAGCCCTCATAGGTCCAGATTATTACCTTCAAAATAAACGTGCTGTTGGCTTTCAAACCCAGGCCATTACTGGTGCTAAAGGGATAGTTTTACAAGATCCCATGCAAATTGGATTGCTTTTGGCATTGGTTTTCGCATTAATAGCACTTATTTTTGTCAAAATTTTCTGAGATGCAGCTCCTTATCAAGAACGCTCACATCGTTGACATCAACAGCCCGTATCACTTGCAAACCGTTGATGT
>CALDGA010000253.1 GCA_937942085.1 uncultured Flavobacteriales bacterium | reverse complement strand
GACGAGATCAAAGAGATTGCTGGCCAATTTTGGGTTGAACTGGGCTTATATCCTACCCCGACTCGTATTGCGCAGGCGATCTTGACGGTAGCCGAGATGCCCAAAAACGAACTCGAAACACAAACGCAATATGGCCATCGTGTCGTCCTAGAGCAGTTTTCGGTACAGAAAATGGCTAAAAATTGGGCCAAATTTATTTATAACGTGCTGGGGAGATGCTTTCATGAAACCTAAAGCACTAGGCGCAACCCCTAGCGTAGGCTGCGGCGGAGCTGAGCAGTGGCTTTTAGATCTTATGGTCCACAGTAAGCAGTGGATTGATTGGCTGCCGCTTCTGTATACGGGTAAAACAATTCCGAAACAAAATAAAATTGCCGATTTTAACGCTGCGGGTATTCCGGTTCTTATGGGCGATAGCGCAGCGACGTATTTGACGTTGAACCCACCAGATATTGTAATTGTCTGGGGCGGCGGCATTGGGTGGTTTCATCGTAAAGAACCGACTCGTTTACCGCCAGTTTGGGTCGTTCACTCACCCATCGTTTGGATTGCTCAAAACCACCATATCGGGTACAAAGAAGCTTACCCAGTTGTAAAAGAGCTGCGCTGTATCAACGTTGCAGTATCAAAAAAATGTCTAGACGCTTTTGATGCTGAGGATAGACCAAGCGTACATATCATATATAACGGCATAGACCCAAACCGCTGCGCCATCACAGAGGATCGCTCGCAAATTCGCAAACGCTATCAAATTGCCGATGATAAGTACGTTGTGGGCTACTTTGGACGTATTGCGCCAATTAAAAACGTTCATACGTTGGCAGACGCTATTAAGCTGCTGCCGGATCGCTTCGTCGGGCTTTTTGTCGGCAGTAGCGCCGACAGCTATTATACGTCCGATAGCGATAGAATCATCGTCGCACCATGGACCAACAGCCCAGGCAACACACTAAACGCGTTTGATTGCTTTGTACAGGTTAGCTTCTTTGAAGGCTTTAGCCTCTCGCTATTGGAAGCAATGTATTGCAAGCTGCCTTGTATCGTAACGCCTGTCGGAGGTGTCGAGGAACTTGAGGAGCAGTTCGGACCAATGTTTTTTAAAGTTCCCGAAAACCCTACCCCTCAACAAATTGCCGATAAAATCCTTGAGGTTGAAAGTATGGATAAGACCAAACTGGCTGCGATTCTACAGAAACAACATAATATCGTAAAAGAGAACTTCCTGGTACAACATATGGCGCAAAACTGGACGAGACTAATTTATAACGTGCTAAAAAGACCCGATTTAGAATTTAAATTCTAACTAAAGGAGACCTAACTGTGGCTCTGTTGGGATTGAAACTGAGTGAACTTTCGACGTTAGCAAAACAGGATCTATCGTCGGTGGATCGTGTGATGGTATTGGACAAGAGCGACCCGACGATGGGCCCGGAAGGCACTAATAAGCAGCTTTCGATCGAAGATTTGATCGGACCTATTTACAACGTTAACGAGGGGCATTTTCAAGCTGGTAAAGCATTGATTGCTGATGGCGATGCAAAGATTGCAGGGGTGAGCGAAAACCAACTTGCTCGCTTAAATGTTGAGCTTGGCGAATGGACTGCCGGAAAGGTGCTTACGATCAACGACGATGGCAAACTAGAGACTGTTACGAAGCAACAATTTCAAGCGCTCGACGTCGTTGCGGGCCATTGGCAAGCGACTAAGACGCTGGTAGTAGATGGCGACGGGAAACTTGCCGGTGTGTCGTTGAGCCAATTTCAAACTCTTGATGTGGATGCCGGCATGCTTGTGGCCGGAAAATGTATTGTACTGGATGCCAATCAAACAGCCAGTTCGGCGAATTTAACCCTCAATGCCAGCTCGCAACCACAGATTTCCTTAGCCGATGCTACGGATAGCTTCGTGGTAACAAAAACGTCGCTGCGCTTTACCGATGGCGCTAAAACGGCTACCTTAACGAAAACGCAGCTTTCGTTCGAGTCCGGCGCCTTCCCAACAGTACTCAAATACAACCTCTTGCAGATGGCATCCGGGGTGAAAGCAACCGATATCGTGCCAGAAACGATTACCTTACAAGATGGCACAAACATCGGAATCCTTACATCCGGAAGTCTTCGCCTAAATGCAAGCGACTATAAAGTTGAGCTTTATGCTGCCGGTGTTGGGTTTAGCATTATTCAAACTGCCAGTCTCTCCCGAGCCGAGGTAACGCCGACCCAGATCAAGGTAATTGATGGGCCAACAAACAAACGAATCGTCGCGACGTATGCTGGTCTTGAGATTCTCGATGGGTCAAACCCGTCGACCAAATATCAATACAATCAGCTCTATATGAAAACTGCCAACAAACTGAGCGAAATTCGTCCTAGCGAGGCATCGTTTTTGGATGGTGCGGTTGGGCTTACGATTACTCCGACATCGTTTGAATATGTAGCAACGACGCTCCGGTTCGTGTTGGCGGGGTTGCCAACGGCTGATCCACGTTTGCCTAACCAGGTTTGGAAGGACGACAACGGGTATCTACGAATCTCTCAGGGCTAGACAATTATGAGTCTTACGCTTCAGCCACATATCCCGGTGCTTTTCGACCAACCGCTTTTAGAAAAGCGCCGATCTTTTTTGGTTCCGTCCAACGTTGATTGCCAGCTGCAATGTTGCTTTTTAGATCCTAACGGCGCAACCAAGATCTTCGACCGGTCACGTTATAAATTCAAAGCCCGCTTTGTGGAGGGGGTAAGCCGACGGCGGCCACAAGCGGATGTTGCCGATCTGGATTTTGACGGGGACGGATTTACGCTGCTAGCCGTGCCGTCTGAAATTTCTGCAAAACCAGCTATCTACGAACTTTCATTGGCGGCGGTTTCAAAAGATACAAATAAAATCGAATATGTTACCGATTATTATATTTATCTTACTCCTACCGTGTGGGTCGAAGAGAACGCTCGCGGTAAAGGGCCGCCACCCTACGATGAGTTGAAGATTCGTCTTAAGGATAGTTCGATTTTAGAAAACGAACTTACGCATCACTTTCAATTTCAACTTACAGATATTTGCGTATCAGCGATTTGCGCCATTGAAGACTACAATTTTACGCCGCCGGTTGTTGGCGCGCTAAATGAAACAACCGAAACGTTTCCTCATGACCTTTTTATTGATGGTATTTCTGTCAAACTATTTGGTCTAATGATTGAGCATTATCGGAAAAATAGCCTTCGATACGTCGCATCAGGCGTGCAGATTGACGACAATAAGCTTCAGGAATACATGGCCGCCTATCAAGAGGCCTATCAGAGGTTTAAAAATACAGCAAACGTACTTAAGGTGCAGATGAACTATATGCGTGGAATTGGTTTAACCCGCGGCGTTTGGCTCCGACGTTATTAATATGCGAGCACAAAATATTCCAAACAAATGGCCTTTCTGGCAAGTTATGTCACAGCTAGATCCGGCGGGCAAAGTACGCGTTCAATGGTCGTTGTACCCTGATTTCAACGAGCCTACGCCGTGGCGATTTCAATTACACGTCAACTATGATGGAGATCCAGAAAATTGGGAACCTGTAGGAAACGCGGTTGAAGATACCTTTTATGTAGAACAGCCTTTGCAACTAGCTCGCTTTAAGAATCTATTACCGCAATTTAAGGTTGTCTTAATTGCAGCCAAAACATACGATTCGCTGGAGACTACGGTACTTCCCAAGAAACTTGCCCTTATCGGACAAGGCATCTATCGACGACTGCTGTTAGAGCGCAGCTTCCTGCCTCGTCCGAAAGGAATCTTGCTGCGACGCAAAACGTCTGGGCAGATATGTACTTCCTGTGCCGATAAATTCGGCAAGCAGCCCTTGCAATCTGACTGTACGACATGTTATGGTACAGGAATCATCGGAGGATATTGGAAGGCAAATACCGATAACTTGGGACTTTTAAGTGAGGATGTATCCGCGGCGGCTATTACGCAGATGGGACATATTGATCCTGCACGACGTAAGGCGATTATTGTCGGCCTGCCACAACCGACGCCTGGCGATATCTGGATCGATAGTCAAACAGGACGCCGATATCGAGTTCGTACCGTAGCGGTTACGAGCGCTATTTTTGATTGGCCAATCGTAGTACAAGCAGAGCTGGGACTGCTGGCCCCAAAAGATGTGATTTATCAGTTTCCGCTTTAGAATTTAAATTCTAAATATGACGTTTGAGCCGGACGTTTGTGATGATTTGCGGAATCGGTCGCATACCCCGCTTCTGATTGACGGGCTGTTCTTATCGATTCTGCGCGAGTATTTTAGTAATACCGATAACATTCGACTTACGTCGTTAAAATCGAGGATTTGGAATAGCGATCCGCAGCAGACCAAAATTCACATTGAGCCTGTTTACAAATGGACGCCGCATTTGGTGGATGAATATCCGGCGCTGCTAGTTCGTCGTGGCCCGCTTCGGCAAATTACTCCGTCGCTTTACGCAGGGGCAATCGAACAAACACAAGGCAAGCAAGTTATTATCCACAAACTTTGGTCGGGATCACATTCGATCTTAGCGATCTCGACCATCCCTTATGAAACCGAACAGCTCGCCTTTGAAGTAGCTTCCATGTTTTCCGATTACAAGCGACAAATACTGCAATATCTTGCGTTAAGTACTTTTGATCTTGCCGCAGTATCGGAATTGACGCTCGTCGATAATACCGCTGCTCCGACTTATGCAGCCGAAATTCAATTACAGTATTTATTCTCGGATACCAAACAGATCGATATGGTGAAACTGCCTTAAGGTAATCTACTA
>CALDGA010000252.1 GCA_937942085.1 uncultured Flavobacteriales bacterium | reverse complement strand
GGTGCCGAGGCTGCCGGTGCTGCGGCACCTGCGCCTTCTGGTCTTGCTGCCGAGGTGTCGATCAAACACACCACTTGGCCCACCTCAACGGTGTCGCCCTCTTCGGCTTTCAAGGTGATGATTCCGCTTTCCTCCGCTGGAAGCTCCAACGTCGCTTTATCAGAATCAACCTCAGCAATGGTTTGGTCTTTTTCTACCCAATCCCCATCGCTCACCAACCAGCTGGCAATTTCTACTTCGGTAATGGATTCGCCTGGTGAAGGCACTTTCATTTCTAACATATCCGTAGACTTAAATGCTAAATACTCGTTCAATAGTTTCTCTTTGACGGATGTGGGCCACCTTATGTGATCCACTAGCCGGGGCGGCACTTGGTGCTGGGCTCACCAACGTGAGTTGGATGTGCATCTGCCACAACATGTAGGTCCATGCCCCCATGTTTGCCGGTTCCTCTTGTGCCCAAATGTGCTTTTCGGCATTCGGGTATTTCACCACCTCCGTCTTGATGGCAAGGTCGTCCAATGGGTACAGCTGTTCGATGCGCACGAGCGCGACGTGATCTGCACCTTGTGCTTCGCGTTCTTCCAACAGTTCGTAGTATAGTTTTCCAGAACAGAACACCACTTTAGTGACCTTATCTGGTTGGACATCATGATCTGGAATAATAGGCTGGAAAGAACCTGTGGCCAATTCTTCCACGCTGCTCACCACCTTCGGGTGACGCAACAAACTCTTCGGCGTCATCACCACCAACGGACGGCGGAAATTCCGCTTTTGTTGACGGCGCAACATGTGGAACAAGTTCGCCGGAGTGGTCACGTTTGCCACGGTCATGTTCTCTTGGGCACACAACTGAAGGAATCGTTCCAAGCGCGCCGAACTGTGCTCAGCACCCTGACCTTCGTAGCCGTGAGGGAGCAACAATACCAATCCGTTCTGTAGCTTCCATTTGTCTTCGGCCGCAGAAAGGAATTGGTCAATCATAATCTGCGCACCGTTCGCGAAATCACCAAACTGTGCTTCCCAGATCGTCAAAGTATCCGGCGCAGCCATGGCGTAACCGTAGTCGAAGCCCATTACTGCGTACTCACTAAGCAACGAGTTGTAAATCGCAAAACGGCCTTCCTTGCCCGGGTATTCGTTCAAGAGGCTCACCTCTTCCTCACTATCCTCCACCTTCAAGATGGCGTGACGGTGCGAGAAGGTTCCGCGCTCTACATCTTCCCCGGAAATGCGGATGTTGAAGTCTTCTGCCAACAGCGAACCGTAGGCCAAAAGCTCCGCCGTACCCCAATCTAGCGCGTTGCGCTCGAATACTTGGGCCGAACGGTCTTTGATCAAACGCTCGGTCTTCTTCAGGAATTTTTTGCCTTCAGGTAGGGTTGTGATGAATTTAGCAATGTCCTTGAGCTTTTTAATGTCGAAGGTCGTATCCACGGCCTCGAGCATTTGTCCAGGTTTCGCACCCGGGTATTTGTGCCACTCCTCCTGCATGAATGGGGTGATCACGTTGCGCTCAATTTTCTTACTCTCGTCGAAGTCCGTTTCCAACATGGCTTTGAACTCCTCCTGCATCTTCATCACCACTTCTTGAGAAGCCAAGCCCTCAGACATCAATTTCTTCGCGTAAATCTCTCGTGGATTTGGGTGCTTGGAAATGGCCTTGTACAAAAGCGGCTGGGTGAAACGTGGTTCATCACCTTCGTTGTGACCGTACTTGCGGTAACACAACAGGTCGATGAAAATGTCGCGTTTAAATCTCTGGCGGTATTCCACTGCAAGACGGATCGCGTGTACCAAGGCTTCAGGATCATCACCGTTCACGTGGAGTACCGGTGCCAAGACCACCTTCGCTACGTCCGTACAGTAGGTCGACGAACGCGCATCGAGGTAGTTGGTGGTAAATCCAACCTGGTTGTTGATCACAATGTGCAAGGTTCCCCCGGTTTTATAACCGTCCAAGGTCTCCATCTGCACTGTTTCGTACACAATACCCTGTGCCGCAATGGCCGCATCACCATGGATGAGAATAGGCAAAACCTTTTCACATTCCATCGCGTAATCGTTATTGATTTTCGCACGTGCAATACCCTCAACTACTGGGTCAACCGCCTCAAGGTGTGAGGGGTTTGGGGCCAAGTTCATCTTGACCTGCTTGCCGTTCGAAGTCGTATGGATGGTCGTGTGTCCCAAGTGGTACTTCACATCACCATCAATGGTAATATCGTCAAAGGCCTTGCCTTCAAACTCAGAGAAAATCTGCTTACGCGGCTTGCCGAAGACGTTGGTCAACACGTTCAATCGACCACGGTGCGCCATGCCGAGCACAAACTCTTCTACCCCGTTGCGCGCCGCGTGATTCACCGCTTCGTCCAAGGCCGGGATGAGGCTTTCTGCTCCTTCGATCGAAAAGCGCTTCTGCCCCACAAACTTGGTATTCAAGAATGCCTCGAAGCTCACCGCCTGGTTCAGCTTATGCAAAATCTGCTGCTTTTCCTTCGTATTGAGGTTCGGCTGGTTGTCGTTTCTATGGATCCAATGCTTGATCCAAGTACGACGTTCCGGATCGCGAATGTAGTTGTACTCCACCCCGATGCTCTGGCAATAAATCTTCTCGAGGTGAGAAATGATTTCGCGAAGGGTCGCCGGGCCACTCAATCCAAGTTCAGTGGCAGCATTAAATTCAGTGTCCAAATCCTCCGAGCTAAGCCCGAAGTTTTCGATGGCCAATGAAGGCTCATAGGTACGGC
The DNA here is from genome assembly GCA_937942085.1 of uncultured Flavobacteriales bacterium. Classification (GTDB taxonomy): domain Bacteria; phylum Bacteroidota; class Bacteroidia; order Flavobacteriales; family Schleiferiaceae; genus UBA10364. The sequence continues at coordinate 418 of CALDGA010000252.1, read as the reverse complement.
GCATGCGCACCGGATTCGTCTTGGTAAACAAGTGGCCGCGCGAGCGGTACCCTTGGATCAAATTCAAGACATGAAATTCATTGATAACCTCCTCAGGAACACCGGCGCCTTCGAGGTCGTCCACAGTGTAGATTTCTTTCGCAAAGTCGAAACCTTGGAAGAACGCTCTCCAACTTGGCTCTATCTCGTCCGGAGTCTTGAGGTAACGCTCGTATTGCTCGTCAATAAACTCAGCGTGTACGCTACCTAAAAATGAGAATCTATCCATGTAGAATCTTTGGAATTGTACCTCAAAAGTACAACAGAAAATGTGGGTTCAAGCGGCTTTTAGTCAAATGCTTTCAACCTACTGAATTAGTCCAAAAAAAAGCCCCTACACTAGGGGCCTTACTTAATATTCTTCTTCGTTCCAGAGAAA
>CALDGA010000251.1 GCA_937942085.1 uncultured Flavobacteriales bacterium | reverse complement strand
GAACTTGAAGCTCCCACCTGCACTTGGTTAGTGGTGGTGGCAGATGGCGCGTTGTTCCAAGTAATGGAATCTTCATCCCAAGAGGATGTAACACGACGCACCCAAAATGTATTCGAACCGCTGTGCAATCCACCGTGCGATGGTGCGGAAGGGTTGTTGTGGTAAAACAAGAAGGCACTATCTATAATGGCACCCGCAGGAATACTTGAGTAATCAAACTCTATGTAAAAGCGCTTATACGACGGATCACCTCCGTAAGTCCAGGCCGTGAGTGTAGCTTCTTGGTTCCAACCCCAAGTAGAATCCGGGGTAATGCTCCAAACAATGGCATCTTTACCGTCCAAAGGGCCCGGTTGAAGCACTAATGAATCTTGTGTTTGAGCGAAGGTTGAAATGGAAAAAAGTAGCGTGAACGCTAGCAGGAAACGCGGCATTGGCAAGAGGTATATTGTTTCCTTAAAGGTAATCAATTCTTATAACCGAACCTTTTCAGGTGCAGGTCGCTGTCTCGCCAATTCTTTTTGACTTTGACAAAGGTCTCTAAATGTACTTGCTTGGCAAAGAAGGATTCTAATTGCTTTCGTGCGCCTATGCCCACTTGCTTGAGTTTCGATCCCTTGTGTCCAATGATGATTCCCTTCTGTGTATCGCGGGCCACATAAATGACGGTACGAATACGGATGATATCATCTGCCTCCTTGAATTCCTCCACGTCCACCTCAACACTGTAGGGCACCTCTTTCTTGTAGTTGAGTAGGATTTGCTCACGCACGATTTCACTCACAAAGAAGCGTTCGGTTTTGTCCGTGAGGGCGTCTTTATCAAAATAGGGAGGTGAAGGTGGGATGAGCGTAATTAATCGGTCCAATAAATAGGTCGTATTCGCCTGCTCTAGGGCAGATATAGGAATGATCTCAGCGTTTGGCAAGTGCTCGGTCCAATAGGCTACTTCTTCCTCTAACTTCTCCTGATTCGTCGTATCAATTTTGTTGATGATCAGCAGCACAGGCACCTTGGTGTTGAGCAGCTTCTGGAAAAATCCTTCGTCCTTGAGTGCACGATCGCCAGGCTCTACCAAGTACAAGAACACATCCGCATCTTCAAAGGAATCCGACACAAACTTCATCATGTGCTCCTGCATCTTATATGCCGGTTGAATGACCCCAGGGGTATCCGAGAACACGATTTGGTATTCCGGTTCGTTCAGAATGCCGAAAATACGGTGACGGGTGGTTTGCGCTTTGGGCGTAATGATGCTCAAGCGCTCCCCTACTAAAGCGTTCATCAAGGTGCTTTTCCCTACGTTGGGATTCCCTATGATATTGACAAAGCCGCTTTTGTGTTCCATGGGGCAAAGATGCGACAATTGTGGAATGGTTTTCTCTGTCATGTAATTGTCTTTATGAAAATTGGCGATTCTCGTTTCTAGTAACGATTTTTATTGCCTAAACAACAATTGCTATGCGTTCCATTTTTACACTTACACTTCTCATTAGTTGCACCTCCTTGAATGCCCAAGTTTACGATACTCTGGTTTGGGCCGATGAATTTAATGTAGACGGTAGTCTAGACACCTCGAAATGGTGGCAACAAACCGTGCTCCCGAATGGAACCAGTTGGTGGAATGGAGAAATTCAACATTATACAGACCGCGATACCAATGCGAATGTGAGCGGAGGAAATCTACATCTGACAGCCCTACGCGAAAGCTATTCTAATCAAGGTGTCACGAAAGATTTTACCTCAGCCAGACTAAATTCGAAGTTTGCATTCACCTATGGCCGTGTGGAAGTTCGTGCTAAACTCCCCGCCGGAGTAGGAACCTGGCCAGCCATTTGGATGCTCGGCCAAAATATCACCGAAATAGGCTCGTATTGGCAAGTACAAGGATATGGAACAACGTCCTGGCCCATGTGTGGAGAAATAGATATCATGGAACACTGGGGGAGCAACCAAGATTACGTTTCAAGTGCGATACATTCACCCTCTAGTTTCGGTGGGACCGTAAACGTAGGAGGACAAACGATAAATGGCGCAAGCACAAGTTTTCACATATATGCCTTAGAATGGAGCGAGACCAAAATGGTATTTAGTGTAGACAGTGTGGTGCATTATACCTACGAACCTTCGACATATACTCCTAGCACTTGGCCCTTCGATGATCCTCAATTTCTCCTACTGAATATTGCCATTCTTCCCTCGATCGATACAAGCTTCACAAGTAGTTCTATGGAAGTGGATTATGTCCGCGTGTACCAGCAATCAAATTTGAGTATGGAGGAGCAGGCGCGAAGCGGAATAGGTGCCGTAGGAAATCCTTTTGAGGACCAATTATTTGTGCGCCTCTCCGGTCCAAGTACCATCAACCTCTACGATATTACAGGCAAGCAAATCTACTCCCAGCTGCACGACGGCAGTGGACATTTAGATACCGAGGCATACGCCCCGGGACTCTACGTGTTGGAAATCTTACAACCCGGATTTAAAGGTTACCGAGAGAAGATCGTGAAGCGTTAGAATTTCAGCTTTTCGTCCTTGTCCCAAAGCCCCCACGAGGCACCGACATCGCCTTCTTTTTCTATCTTCCAACTCTCGTCAAAAGAAGAGAAATAAAACATTGGAATGTCTTCAGCTTTTGACCAGCGCTGGGCGTTGATGAAGTATTTCAGGCTATTTTCAAACGACGCGTGAGCACCCCCGATGCTTTGGCCGGCACTAGGCCACCCAGTTTCTGTGATCAACACAGGTTTGCCTTTTCCAGCCGCCTGAGCCTCGAAGTACATTTGTTTCATGTACATCAAAGAATAGTCCAAAGAACAGCCCTCCCAGTACGGGTAACAATTGGCTAATATGATATCACATGCATCCGCCAATTCAGGATGCTCGGTAAATTCATAATACGCATCCACATAGCCAACGGGTACATCCGAAACCACAGCCTTCACACGCTCGATGTATTGGACGAGCACGGCTGAACTGAGATCCTCGCGATAAAGTACCTCATTACCTACAGCAGCTACATCCACAACTCCTTCTGCGCAAAGTTTAAGCAAGCCTTCTATCTCGCCTTCATTCTTTTCAGGGTCATCGCCTAACCAGGCGCCGACAAGAGTCTTAATGCCCATCTTATGGGCCACTCGGGCAATTAGTTCATTCCCCTCGGTACACGAAAAGGTGCGCACCCAAGAAATATGTGGTTTGAGAATTTCCAATTTACGGAGGACCTGCGCCTCAGATAATTGGTCCCCAGGATGCTGCCCCTCATCATAGGCGCTAAAACAGATACCGTGGATCCCGGCATTTAAAAATGCACGGCTTTGTTTCTTTAATTCTTCTAGGCTTAGGTTATTCACCACCAGCCCCGCCAGCGACATGAATTTTTCCTTTCTGTAAGACATTAGGTTTGGTTATGTAGTTGCTGATTTTCGTTTGTCCAATTCTGCGCGCACTTCGTTCGCGTAATTTTCATCCACCTTGTAATTCCACATCACCGCTATAGCGATGAGCGTACAAATAATTGGCAACCCAGAGAACACCATCCTCAAGCCATCTACAGCCCCTTCAGGCTGCGCTACGGCACCACTCTGGTAATTAACCAAGGTCAGTATCAATCCACTCAAGGCACCGGCAAAGGCGAATCCTAACTTCACCATCCACCAGTAAATAGCTCCGAAAACACCCTCGCGGCGTTTCCCTGTTTTCAATTCATCAATATCTAGGACATCAGAGGTCATCGACATCATAATGGTAAACAATCCACCAATACCAAATGAGTGGAACGGCAAGGCAAACAAGAACATATAAGGCTTGCCCGGGATCATCAAGAACCACAATAGCACATAACCAATAATGGAAATGCCTTGGCTCAAAATAAACGCGCGTTTCTTCCCAAGATTTTTTGACATCCATGCCACAATTGGGATCACCAAGAATGTCGTAATTAATGCCCCCACACTGCCGAACAACGTTGGCCACACCCCTACGGATGAAGCATCGTCGTTGAACAAGTGGCTTTTGATGACAAAGAAGGTGAAGCTCGCAATAGTGTTGAACCCGTTAAAAATCAGGAAGGTCGCAATACACAATCTACGAAACGGCACAGAAGAAAAAGCTTCCTTAAAACCTAAAGCAATATTCTTCAAACTCCCAAAAATCCCCTTTAAGTTCAAAGGCTCATAATCCTCTCTTTCTTTGGTGCTTTCGCTCTTAATGAAAAGAGCCGGCACCATGGCGCAAAGAGTGAATACGACCGCCACCCAAACGGCCAACGTTCTCGTAGCCTCATCCGCGGTAGGGAACCAATCCGGATCGTACATAATGACCCAGAACCAAGGCGCGATGACCCATGCCCATTGGCCTATCCATTGAGAGATTGCCATTACGTTTGTACGCTCGTGGTAATCATCACTCATTTCATAGCCCATACTTACATAGGGAACGCCAAAAATGGTAAGTCCCAGGTAAAAGACAAAGGACCATAGCATAACGTAAGTGAAGTTATAAGCCACGCTATTTTCACGATACAATTGCCAAAGAAAGGCAAAGGAAACTCCCATAATGATGGCTCCGATGAACACGTATTGTCTTCTGCGTCCCCATCTCGAACGCGTATTATCCGATATATAGCCCATGATAGGGTCTAAAATGGCATCGAAGGCACGTGGCGCGAAGAAAATCACACCCCACATCCATCCGGGAAATCCCAAATCTTGGACCAATACCACCATGAATATCCCCATAGCTGCCGGAAACATTTGGTTGGCCAACATCCCAACTCCAAAGGCAATTTTTTGTCCCATCGGGACTTTGTTTATCGCGCTACTCATAGAACTTATTCATTAGGATTTAAAACAATAGTTTGTAGCGCCTGAGCTGGTATACTCAAGGATAAATTTTGATCCTCCATCTCAACGGAATAAGTAATTGGTTGCTCTCCTTCGTTAAAAACAGCGATGATTAAAGAGCCATCCACATTGAGCACGGCTGCCGACATCAAATCGTCATTAGAAATTGTAGATACCAAAACTTCCGCGCCAGGCCTCATGAATTTGGAAAAATGAGACATGATGTAGTACAATGGGGTAAAATAAATCTCGTCATTTTCGGTATCCGCGATTACAGGTGCTATACACCAGTTTTTAAACCAATTTGGACCCCCTTGTCTATCCAAAACCATATTCCAATCGACCCAGCCCTCGACCCAATGATTCAGACAACCAATAATATCGCGGGCATAGCGGTGTGCTGGCGCATATTTAGGATGAAGATACTTTTGGTCATCTTGTCGCCAATAATATCCCCAATCTGTAGCCTCTTTTTTCCAATACCACTCATCGTCGCGCCATACAGGTACTTGATTATCAATACAACCTTCGGTCTCTATGAGCAATTTTCCCGGGGCTTTTTCATGAGCATACTCTAACATTTCAGGGAAATAGCTCACAGTGCTTTCATACCAGTGTATGGCCATTCCATCGAAATATCTCGAATTTTCTTCATTTGCATACATGACATCAGCCCATTCTTTGATTCCTTCACGGTTCTGATCATAACCCATGATAATTTTATCCCCTTTGCCGTCCTTCTCTAGAGTTGGGCCTAGGTGATTTTTAACAAAGTCGACCATTTCATCAGGTGAATAAAGCATACTTTCCCAGCTATTCCCATTACCATGGGGTTCATTTTCAACAGTAAAACCCCAAATAGGAATTCCTTCTGATTCATAGGCATCTATATACTTTGAAAAAAACTTTGCCCATGTAGGATAGTACTTAGGAAGGAGCTTACCCCCAACCCAACTGTTATTGTCCTTCATCCATGGTGCAGCCGTCCAGGGAGATGCGAACAATTTAAATCCACCACTTGACGTCTCCTGTGCCTCTTTGATGAATGGAATCAAATCATCACGATCCTCCTCTACAGAAAAGTGCTCAAGCTCTGTATCGCCTTCCACTGGTGAATAACTATAATTTGTCAATGAGAAATCACAGGAATTCATATGGGTTCTCATTAACGAGTAATTAGACCCTTGTTCAGAAAAATATGCTTCTATTATTTCTTTCCTATTTTCAGTACCCAATTCGTTCATCAAGTATGCAGAAGCCTCTGTAAATGCTGCACCAAAACCGACTAAAGTTTGCTTTGATGTATGTCTATCAATAGAAATAATTGTGGTTGGTTCTGACGTTTCAAAATCCGATACTTCTGTCAGTAGATTCCCTTCTCTGGAGGTTTCGAATACTTTCATTGTTGGTGTTTCTTGATTACATGCCGAAAGCAGAAAAATACATGTAAGTAAAATCATTGCATTCTTTAATTTCATTCTCCTTCAGTTATTTTTTGTTGGTAAAATGCTCCACGACCACACTCCAACCTTTTTTCGGCTGGCGGTCAATATTGACAATACCCCAATATTCTTCATTCGGCGCACCGTCGTACGGTACTCCACTACTTTTTGGCGCCCAACCGCCAATATCTTGTCGTTCCGGATTGCCCGCTTTCCACCATCCGTCGGTGAACGAGAACAACAGCAACCCTTGGTTCTCAGATTGTCTTGCCAAAATTTGATCAATGATCGTGTCTAAGGCCACCGCTTGGGCATCCTCGTTTGGCCCCTGTGCAAATCCTGCATCGGCGATGCGCATGTAGCTATCCGCTCCTACCTCTGAGAAATAGAACGGCTTATCACTCACGGCGTTCCATTCGTCGATAATGGTGGCCGGTTGGTCCCAACGGTAGACATTCAAGCCCCACATATCCACTTCCGCGCCCATGTGAAAGGCCATAGAATCCGGCAACTCGCCATGCGCCGTCGCCACGGGATGCACAGAATCCAAGGCATGGATGTCATCTACCGCCTCCTTCAATGTGGTGTACCAATTCATGATATCACCCTCAAACCATTCCGGGTGGTAGTTGTACTCATTGCCCAATTCCCACATCAAAATCGCTTCATGGTCTTTGAAACGCTCGACATATTCGAGGTAAGAACCTGAGAGCAAATCATAAAATCCGTTTTGGTTGTAGCCGAAACCTACCACGACTTTCATGCCCTTCTCAGCAATCTTATCCAACACCTCCACCTCTTCGATAGGGGCATAGGTGCGAATAGTATTCATTCCAGCTTCCAACATCAAGGCAAGGTCTTCATCAATGCGGTCGAAACTGCGCATGGTATCGCCCTTGGCCACCGGATGGTAGCACACTCCTTTCATGTACATCGGCGCAGTATGTTCCACCGTCGTTTCTTCCACTGGCTCCACCGTACAAGCGGCAAAGAAAATAGCCGCAAGCAGAGAAAAGCCAAAACGCAAATACAATCCTTTCATCATTATTCGTTCACTGTTTTAGGCACCAATACGGTTGCTTTTACCGCCGCACTATCTCCACCGAATGACTTGGTGATGGTATTGCCGTTGCGCATTAGTCCTTCAAAAATTCCTTGGTCCACCAAAGACCATATAGCGTACTTCGCCTGCCCGTTCAGGGTGATCAGACCAAAGTTGTTTTCACTTCCTTCTTCGTGATTGGGATCCTTCCACGGCTCGTCAAAGGCCTCAAAATAGAAGCATGAAATCCCCGCCGAATCTGTCCAAGCGCGCATCTTCGTGTAATAGAGCGCCTGCTTCACTTCATCCGCGGCAAACGACCCATTAGGACCATAGAGACCACGACTCACGCTGGCCCAACCGGTCTCCCCAATGTGTACAGGCTTCTCCACCCCAATACTGTCGAGATAAGCTTTCACACTGTTGTACTGGTTCTTCGCATAGAATACGGC
>CALDGA010000250.1 GCA_937942085.1 uncultured Flavobacteriales bacterium | reverse complement strand
GTTCCAAAGCTGGAGGTCAAACCAAATGTGTGGATCGTAGGTATTGGGACCCACTGCAATGAGCTCGTGCGGTTGAAGGGCGCTGCTCATCGCATGTACAGGTTTTTGAGTGCCCAATTTTTCCAAGATCTCCACCATCTTTCCTTCCAAATGCAGGCCGTTGTGCAGGATGATGCGGGCATTGCTGAGCTTGGCCACATCGCTCTCCACAGGTTTGTAGCTGTGTGGGTCGATATTTGAATGCATCAGGGCCTCCACCTTGATTTCTTCCGGCAAAAGATGTTTGGCAGCATCGGCCACAATGGAGGTGGTGCACAATACGTCCACACTTTCTTGCGGTTGGCAGGAAAGGGCCAAGGCTCCCCATATGATCAGCAGGGCTTTTCTCATGCGGATACGGCGTAAATATTGGCGCACATGCTGTGGCTGAGCCAGATGGTATGGCCCGAAGGCGCTTTGAGCTGTAAGCTGGCATCAAAGGAGGATATGGCCTCGATGTCGTAGGTGTTGCCCAGGTTAATGTTCATAGCGTCCAATTGATCAAAAAACTCCGAACCGGCATCTTCCACACGCACCACTTTAATGGTATGGCCCTTTGCAAAGGCGCCCAGGGGTTCGCCTAAGACCGGGGGCATTTGGCCATTGGGCTGCGGGATGGGGTCACCGTGCGGGTCGTGCTTCGGTGCCCCGAGAAAATTCGACAATCGCTCGACCAATTCCTCACTCTGCACATGCTCGAGTTGTTCGGCGAGCGGGTGAACTTGGTCCCAGCCAAACCCAAGGGTATCCACCAAGAAGGTTTCCCATAAACGGTGTTTGCGCAGGATGGATTTGGCCAATAAAACTCCGTCTTCGGTGAGTTGCACGCCCTTATACGGCACCACCGTTACAAGATTCTTCTGGCTCAATCGTTTTACAGCTTGGGTCACAGAACTGCCCTTGGCCCCGACGCGATGCGCCAAATCCCCGTTGCTCACAGGATTGTCGCCGCCTAAATGGTACAAGGCTTTGATGTAATTCTCCTCGCTTTCCGTATGAGTTTTCACTGAGACTATCTTTTAGTTTAGGCAAAACTAAAAATTATTTTAACACAAACTGCCAATGGCGCCGTAATACCTTAAATAACGTACCTTAGCGACCGTGAAAAACCAGACGTATTTCATTTCCGATGTGCATTTAGGTGCCCCAGATGTGCTCCAAAGCCAGGCGCGTGAGCGACACTTGGTCGGCTTCCTACGCAGCATCTCGGACCAGTGCGAACGACTCTTCATTGTCGGAGATTTGTTCGACTTTTGGTTTGAATACAAGCACGTCGTGCCTCGTGGCCATACACGCCTCCTCGGCCAGCTCGGACACATGGTGGACGAGGGCATGGAATTGCACATTTTCGTGGGCAACCATGATTTGTGGATGGGGGATTACCTCAGCGAAGAATTGAGCGCTACCATACATCATCAGCCCCTACAGTGGGATGTGCCGGGCACCTCTTTGCGCTACTACATTGCCCATGGCGACGGGCTAGGGCCGGGCGACCGCAAGTACAAGGCGCTGAAAAAACTCTTCACCAACCCGCTCGCGATCTGGATGTACAAAAGGCTGCACCCGAACTTCGGCGTGGGTTTTGCCGCGCGGATGTCCCGCACTTCGAGAAACAGCCAAAGCCCAGAAGACCATGCGTTCAAAGGGGAGAAGGAACGCCAGCTCATACACAGTCAAACTGTGCTTCAAAAAGAGTGGTTCGATGCGTTTATTTATGGGCACCGCCACCACGAGAAAGAATTGGTCCTTCAAACCCAAGAGGGAAAAGATGGCACCAAAATTGAAAGTAAATATGTCGTCCTAGGCGATTGGATTACCTTGAACACCTACGCCAAATGGGACGGCACACAGTTAACATTGAACACATATACCCCCTCATGAAAAGAGCACTTCTAGTCATCGCATTCTTGGGAACCTTCGCCGCTGCAGCGCAGGACTACAAAGGACATTATGGCATCGGTCTCGCCCTCGGCGAACCCAGTGGTTTTAGCATCAAAAAGTTCAACAATAACAGCGAGGCCTTTCAGTATACCTTGGGCTACAGCACCGTCAAGGGTCAAGAAGGCATCAACATTGGAGCGGATTTCTTGCTCCACAATTACGATTTCATCACCGCCGAAAAGGGCAAGATTCCCTTTTACTATGGCGCAGGCATTCACCTCAAGAGCTACAACAATGCCGGCAACCAAATCTATGCTCGAGTTCCTCTTGGGGTAGCCTATGAAGTATCAAATTTCCCCTTTGATGTGTTTTTTGAATTTGCTCCAGGCATTGCCGTGGTTCCAGAACCTTCTTTGGTCACAAATTTTGCCATCGGGGGCCGATTCTATTTTGACCTCAACAAAGCCCGACGCGCCGTAGAGGAGCGGATCTAAGGCTGGATCATTGGATATAAAAAAAACCCCGGGCGCTGCGCGCCCGGGGTTTTTTGTGGCAGGTGCCAAAAATTATTTCGCAGCCGCGAAGTTCTTCGCTACCGCTTCCCAATTCACTACGTTCCAAAACGCCGAGATGTAATCTGGACGACGGTTTTGGTAGTTCAAGTAGTACGCGTGCTCCCACACGTCCAATCCCATAATAGGGTATCCGCCACAGCCTACGCCTGGCATCAATGGGTTATCTTGATTCGCAGAAGAGCAGATCTCTAGGGTGCCGTTGTTCACACACAACCACGCCCAGCCTGATCCGAAACGAGTGGCGGCAGCCTTGGCAAATTGCTCTTTCATGGCATCCAATGATCCAAAAGAAGCATCGATTGCTGCGGCCAATTCTCCTGTCGGTGCGCCACCGCCATTAGGACCCATCACCTCCCAGAACATGCAATGGTTGAAATATCCTCCTCCGTTGTTGCGAACTGCAGGTACATCAGCATGCTCCGCGCAAAGCGCCTCAATGCTCTTGCCTTCCATCTCCGTACCGGCGATGGCTGCGTTCAAGTTGTTGGTATATCCTTGGTGGTGCTTAGAGTGGTGAATCTCCATGGTGCGCGCGTCGATGTGCGGCTCCAATGCATCGTATGCATAGCTCAATTGTGGTAATTCAAAAGCCATAAGTATTGAGGTTATGTTGATATTGTGGTATAAAGGTAAGGCAAAATTGGCCCAAAGGCTTTAACTTCCCTTTATTCCCGCATTACCGAAATCTATGAGCACTCCAAAGACTTCCAACCCTTTAGCCGCCGGCTCGGACTTCATTGTCCTCAACGCCTCCGCGGGTTCGGGAAAGACCTATTCTTTGGTGCAACACATCTTGCTCAACGCCCTTCGCCCGGTACAACTTCCTGAGGCCTACCAAAAAATCCTGGCCATCACCTTCACCAACAATGCGGCGGACGAGATGAAGGCGAGGTTATTGAACCAATTACTTGAGTTCACCGCCCTGGAAAAACCTTCAGAAAGCGACTTTTTCAAACCTATTTGGGAAGAGCTGAAGATCAGCCCCGCCGAATTGCAACAGCGCGCCAAAGCAGCGGCGAACCACATGCTGCACAACTACAGCACGTTACAGGTAGGGACCATTGATCAGTTTACCCATCGCCTGGTGCGCACCTTCACGCGCGACCTACAACTCACGGATAATTTTGACATCCGGTTGGATTTGGAGGCGATGGTGGCCGAAGCCCTTGACTTACTCTACAGCACCCTGGGCGATCAGCCGGAGTTGCGTGATTCCTTGGTCGATTTGATTCAGGAGCGTATGAATAGGGACAAGAGCCACAACCCGGACCGCACCCTTCGAAAGGAAGGGTTGAAAAGCTTTGACGAAACCACCTTACAAGAGGTGAAAAACCTGCCCAAACCCGAGCGTATGCTCGAGATCTCTAAGAGTTTGGACGCGGAGATCGGGCGCATTGTGGAGGAAGGAAGGAATTGGTCCCAAAAATGTGTCGAATTCCTGCGCAGCAACGGCCTTGACCTTGAAGAATTCACCTATAAAGACCAGATTCAAAAGCACTTTCTCACCTTCTGGCATAACCTGCGTCGCAATGATCTAGAAGCCGGCAAGCAAGCGCTCACTTCGAGATTGAAAAAAGGCCCCGTCGATGAGTGGGCCGCGTTGCGCGATGCCATGGGAGAATGGCAGTCGAAGCACCAGCGTAAGTTGTTGATGTTGAAACAGGCGACGGCGAAGCTACAGCAATTGGCCGCTACACGTGCCCTGCTCGACCAGCTATCAGCCCTTCAAGAAGCACAGAATACCATGCCGCTAGGCGCCTTCAACAAGCTCATATCCGACGAGCTCCAAAAAGAACCTACGGCCTTTATCTATGCTCGATTGGGCGAGCGGTTCTGGCATTTCTACATCGATGAATTCCAGGATACCTCCAACATGCAGTTCAACAACCTGCATCCGTTGATCGAACACACCCTGACCAAGGACGAGCGCAAAAACAGCGCCCTCATTGTGGGGGACGCCAAACAGAGTATTTACCGTTGGCGCGGCGGTCGCGCCGAGCAGTTCATGTCTCTCGTGGACGGCAGCAACCCGCTCAATAGATTCAACACCAACCCCGCCGCGCCCGAAATGTACAGCCGAGAAACGGTGGAGCTCGACCGCAACTTTAGGACCTATCCTACCATCGTAGAATTCAATAACGCCTTCTTCCCAAAATTGGCGAATTCGCTGACTCAAGAGGCACACCAACGCGTATATGCCGAGGACCAGGTAGGCCAAAAGCCTCAGGTTGGAGAACCTGGTGAAGGAGAGGTTCGCGTAAATTTCCTGCACCTTCCGGAAGGAGAAACACACAGTGCGGCCAAGCATGCCGAAAATGTCTTTGAACACACGTTGGCCCGAATCCATGAGCTGCAAGAGCGCGGACATTCCCTCAGTGATATCGCCCTACTCGTTCGTAGTAATAAGAACTCGAAGTTGTTGGCCAATTTCCTCGTGCAACACGACATTCCCGTACTATCCGCGGACAGTCTTGTCGTGGGCGCTTCGTTCGAAAGCAAAATCCTGCTCGCGGCGGCTAAATTGCACCTCAACGCCGGGGATAGGGAATCTCTTTTTGAGTTGGCTTTCGCCCTAACGAAATTAGGCAAAGGGCCCGCCGACCTCGAAGCCTTCACCTTCCAGAAGCATTGTGTCGATGGTGGGCTCGCCTATTTACAAGAGGTGTTCCCTGGGGCCAAGAAAATCAAGTTTGCGCAACAGAGCCTCTATCAATTTGGGACCCAAGTTTTCCAAACCTTCGGGCTCCTGAGCAGCTCCAATGCCATGGTCGACGCCTCACTCGATCTGTTGTTCCAGTTTCAAAGTATGGGGGGTGCCTTGTCCGATTTACCCGCTTGGTGGGACGTCGAAAGCAAGAAGCGCAACGTCAGCGCCGGAGAAGATTTGGCCGCAGTACAAATCATGACCATACACAAGAGCAAGGGGCTCGAGTTTGAGCACGTGATCGTACCCTTTGGCATTGATGATAAGAACCGCGATGCGGAATATTGGGTGCCCTTCGACTTGCACGACGATCTGCAGCGCATTCCCATCACCAAATCTGAAAAAACCGAGAAGCTCTTCCCTGAGGAGCAGCTAAGCGCGATTAAGAACGAGGAGACCTTCGATTGGATCAACCTCATCTATGTGACCCTCACCCGACCCGTTCGCGGGCTCCACATCTTCGCCGATGGCGAGAAGCCTGATGCTTTTGCAAAAGCATTGAGGGAGCATTTCGAATTGGACGAGGGGCAACATTCTGTTGCTATAGGCAAGCCAGTGCCGCCGGAGCACAAAGAGGCGGCCGAAAAAACCGCTGTTCCAAAGTTCAACAGCGATGGTGTTCAGGCGCGAATGAGCCACCTCATGTTGGCCGATACCGCCCCGGAACATTGGTACGAGGGCAAGGCAGATCCGCGGCAATGGGGATCCGCACTGCACCGTGTGCTACAGCATTCTAGGGCGCAGCAAGATCGGGCGTTGGAGCGATTGTATCGGAGCGGTAAGTTCTCAGAGGCCCTTCATGCGGAGGCCGAAGCGGTATTGAGAAGTATGGAGGACAGAAGAGAATTGGGCCCAATTCAACAAAACTCCACCATCGTTTATGTCGAACGCACCGTTGCCAATAAAGCCAAAGTCCTTCGTCCAGACCTCATCATGTCCACCGAATCAGAGGTGCGCATTGTCGACTATAAGACTGGGCAAGAAAAACCCGCACACCAGAAACAAGTGGAGGAATATGCCGAAGCGCTTGGCAATGTTTTTGCATCTGTGGAAACATCAATTGTTTATCTTTAAAACATGAAACGCCTTTTTACCTCTGCCGTCGCCGTACTCATGCTTTCCGCTTGTACCCACGATCCTATCAATCCGGGCCCGGATCACTCACATTCCTGCCACCCAGACACGGTGTATTTCGTGAATGAAGTACTCCCGTTGTTTACAGCAAACTGTGCCTCCTCTGGATGTCACGGTGATACAAATCCTGCCGACGGTTTGTCCCTGACTACCTACGACGGCATTATGGACGAGGTGAAAGCCGGCAACCCGAACAACAGCGAGGTCTACGAAGTATTATTTGAAACCGGCAATGATCAAATGCCTCCGCCGCCCGCCGCACCTTTGGACAGCCTTTCAAAATGGAAGATCTACACTTGGATTGCCCAAGGTGCCCAAAACAACTCATGCTCAGATTGTGATACCGCTTCAGGCAGCTTCAGCCAAACCATTTTACCCATCATACAAAGCCAGTGTCAAAGCTGTCACAGCAGTGGTAACGCCTCTGGCGGAGTGGTGCTCAGCGACCATGCCCACGTAGTGGCCGCTGTGAACAATTCCGGGTTGGTTGCTGCTATACATAGAATGAACAACAGTCCTATGCCGCCGGCTGCTTCGTTGAGCGATTGCGAATTGGCCCAATTTGATAAATGGATTGCAGATGGAATGCCGAACAACTAAAATTTTTAACCTCGTGGCCTTCTCGGGGCTTCTTGGACTCTTCACCAGCAGTTGCTATTACGACAACTATGATGATTTGTACGGTAATGTTAACGCTTGTGATACCTCAGCGGTAACGTTTAGCCAGGACATCAAGATGATCATCGGTCAAAACTGTGAAGGTTGCCACAACGGCGCCTCCGCGAGCGGCGGGCTCAACCTGGCAGGGCACCAAAATATTTCAACTTCTGCCTTGTCCGGAGCCATCTTGGATCGAGTAACGCGCAACGCTGGAGACCCGCTGCTTATGCCGCCAGGACAGGCCCTGTCGGATTGTGATCAAAGTAAATTACGTACCTGGATCAATGAAGGTGCCCCTAATAATTAATGCCATGAAAAAAGTACTTTTACTTGCCCTTTTAGCCCTCGCACAGCAGGGAATTGCACAACAATATTTGACCCGTGAAGCCACCTTGAGCTTTGATGCAGGCTCTCCACTTGAAGACATTTACGCGGTTTCGGAAAGCGCCTCGGCGGTATACGATGCAACCAGCGGAAAACTCGGAGTCCAGGTATTGATGACCTCATTCCAATTCAAGCGTGCCCTCATGCAAGAGCACTTCAACGAAAACTACGTAGAAAGCGAAAAGTTCCCTAAAGCCCAGTTCACTGGTACTTACGAGGGCGGTCAGGCTGTAGGTCAGTTGACCGTCCACGGACAAACCAAGGACATTGCCGTACCGTGCGAACTTCTTGAAGCTGATGGAGGCTTGCTTTTACAAGCAGAATTCCCTGTGACTATTGAAGATTTCGGTGTAAGCATCCCGGGAGCGGTATCCGATAAAATTGCCAAAGAAGCGAAGGTCACCGTGCGTGCTACTCTAAAAAAGCGCTAGATATGAAGTGGGGATCCATTCTTTTAGGGACACTACTCAGCATCACTGCCTTCGGGCAAGAAGATGATCTTTTTGCGCTCATGGATATTCCCGAGACTACGCAAATTACCTACGCCACCTTTAAAGGCACCAAAATCATCAACGCTCAATCAAATGAGACACCTGGAGCAGGCGTACTGCAATACATCATTTCACACCGTTTTGGCAGCTTCTCTAACGATTACTTCTACAACTTTCTGGGGCTAGACAATGCTCAGATTCGCATGCAGCTTGATTATGGAATCACCGATCGTCTCAATGTCGGCATCGGTCGCTCCTCATACCTTAAGGTTGCCGATGGTTTCGTGAAATACCGATTGTTGCGTCAAAAAAGCGGTGCAGAATCCTTCCCTTTTAGCCTCACCCTATACTCTAGCGCGTTTTACCGCGGCGCTCGATATACCGACGGAGTGGATCACTATTTGAGTGACCGTCTCTCCTACCACAATCAAGCTATTTTCGCTCGGAAGTTTAGTGACAAGCTCAGTCTTTTAGTGGCTCCAAGCGCCGTACACTGGAATTTGGTTCCCAGTACTTCAGACCCCAATACGACCTTTCACTTGCAAATGGGCGGTCGCTACAAACTCACCAACAGGTTGGCGCTCACGGGCGAAATATGCCAGGGTTCTAACCTAGAATACAGCGACGGCTCTAGATTCTTTACGCCCTTCGCTATGGGGGTCGATTTAGAAACTGGCGGACATGTTTTTCAATTCCATCTGAGTAATACAAATGCCATGAGCGATCCTTTCTGGATGGCTCAAAACCCATACAATCCTTGGGACGGATCTCTGTTTTTAGGGTTCAACATCTCCAGAGTATTTACGGTAAAGGACTGAGGTTGAGGCATAAAAAAGCCCCGTCCGAAGACAGGGCTTAACCAAACCAATAAACCTAAGCTACTCTTAAGTTACTCTAAAAGTAGGCTTTTCCTCAAAAAATTCAATAGGAGCCTCCCACTTATTTTACATTTAACTACTTTTTGTCTCATTCAAGACGTCGCTGTAAATCATAGTAGATGTCGTTTCTAAAGCTGGTCTAGAAGGTAGAACAGGGCTGCAATACTGGCCGATCCCATCTCTAAACTGCGGGGGTGTATGGCATCAATTCTGTCGCGCGCGCTGTGGTGAAAATCAAAATAGCGCTGGCTGTCCGGACGGAATCCTACGAAGAAATCATCGTGGCCGCGCAGCGGGGATAAATCGGCCCCTCCGCCCCCTTTGGCAAATTCATGCAAACCGTAAGGCACGAAATACCGCTTCATCGCCTGAACCTGAGCAACGCGGTCATCGTCCGCGCCCACGCCAAAACCGCGAGGTACACCGGCCCCACCGTCGCTTTCCAAAGCCACCCAGTGGTGCACATTATTCATTCGGGCCCAATTCGCATATTCCTTCGCGCCGTCCAAACCGAACTCTTCGTTCGCCCACAACACCACACGAATGGTTCTATGATGCTCGTAGCCAACCTGCTTCAACAGGTTCGGCACCTGCATGGCATGCGCACATCCCGCGCCATCGTCCTGCGCCCCTTGGCCCAAATCCCAAGAGTCAATGTGACCGCCCACCAACATAATCTCGTCTGCCTGGTCCGTGCCTTTAAAATCTGCGATGACATTGTAATTCGTCGCCGTACCCTGAACACCACAGTCCAAGAACAGCTCTAACTCTACCTTTTGGCCCTTACCTAAAAGGTGGTCCAACATATCTGCTGCCTGCCAAGAAATAGCTGCCGACGGAATCTTAACCTCGCTATCTCCATAGCTCATGGCACCTGTATGCGGCAAATCATCGCGTAACAGTGTAACTGAACGAAGAACCGTAGCCACCGCTCCATATTTTCCGGCCTCCATGGCACCCGCCCAGCGGTACTTCACTGCACCGCCGTATGCGTTAAACGTGCTGATCAAGCTGTGGTCCATGTAGGTGTTGTAGAAGACAATCTTACCTTCCACTCCCTCGCGCCCTAAAGCTTCTAATTCCTCAAAGGATCCAACCTCAACCACCTCAGCGTGCACGCCTCCTTTAGGGGTAGGCACCGATCCACCCAGCGCAGTAGTCGGCAATGCTATTGGCTCTCCACCTGCATAGGCCCTAGACCATTCCTCGCCTCTGTACCATTTTGGCACCTCTACCTCTTGAAGCCAAGCTGTATCTGCACCTGCTTCCATCATAGCGGCCTTTGCCCATCGCGCCGCCTCATTGGCCGCCTCTGAGCCGCTAGGGCGCGGTCCTATCTCTTCACACATGTACTTCAGCCACTCATACCCCTGCTGATCGCCGAGCGCCTCCGTGTAAATAGATTTAATCAACGCCGCTTTATCCGCGTCCACCTGCGCCTGTGCGCCAAATCCCGCCACCAACAAGGCAGCCATTACTAACTTTTTCATCGTCTATTACGTCTTCTGGCACTGGTTTTCGCCGAAACTGCAGGTGAAAACTTGACCAGTTTTAAGTTGAACTCTTTTTCTAAAACAGGGAGATGAGGGTCCAATTCCGCCCTCGAACTCACCTTCGCAATTTTTACTTTTTCCCTGTGGGTCCCATTGACCAAATACAACACACACTCTTGGCTTTCCTCATACCGCATCGTTCCACCATAGCTGGTTTGACGGACCGATTGTTGTTCGTCCAACGCCACCACCGCAGCATTTGGCTGAATGTCCTCCCAACTCCCCATGGGGATTCCGTAGACCGAGTAATACCGGAACATCTTCTGATCCTCACTGCGCAACACCGTCCCACGACTAGCGGTAATGCCCCAAAAACCAAATAGGGCAAAAACCAATAATGCCGGATGCCACCCATTCACCACCGAAATCACCAAGGCTACGGCCACAATGACCCAAAACCTAAACGGCATGGGAAAGACTTTCTCCTTGGGCAACTCCAGCTTCATCTCTCTTTCTATCCTAATATACTCCTGCCGATGCCTGCATCAGCAAACCACAGATGTACGCGCCGTACGTTCCCAAGGCATACCCTAATACGGCCAATAGCACGCCTACTGGTGCGAGCGCCGGATGGAACGCTGCCGCCACCACGGGCGCACTCGCGGCGCCCCCAATATTCGCTTTCGAGCCCACCGCCAAGAAGAAATAAGGCGCTCGTATGAGTTTTGCGACCAAGAACATCAGTCCTACATGAATAATCATCCAAACAAGACCTATTGCAAAAAGTCCAGGTTTATGGAAAATTTCCATCACGTTCATACTCATTCCAATGGTCGCCACCAGGATGTAAATGAAAACACTTCCCACTTTAGAGGCTCCTGCCCCCTCTAAT
>CALDGA010000249.1 GCA_937942085.1 uncultured Flavobacteriales bacterium | reverse complement strand
ACGCCCGTAAAGTTGTTCGGTGCGTTCAGGGCTGCCAACCATGTCGGGTTGTTCCACATACGAGAAAATCGCAACATATCGTGGCGTGGTTCCGATAAGCGGTGTCACCCGATGAAGCGAATAGCGCCCTCTGAACAGTTGTAAATCACCTGGTTCCAGTTCCAGAACCTTGATTAAATCCGACGTGCCATCAAGGACGCGCCCAACTTCGGAAAAGTTTTCTGACCCTTTGCGAATGCCAGGGGCATATTCAAATGCACCACCACCATCCGCATTTTGAATGGCAAGTGTCACAGTGAAATTGTTCGTGTCAAAGTGCCACGGAAATCCATTTCCTTCTACGGCCATATTAATGATCACATCCGCCAAAGGATCTGCATATCGGTAAAATGCGTCTTCCTGAAAACAGTCCTGAATAAAGCGATCAAATCCGTCAAAATCATGTATCGTGCGCAGCGCACCATCGGATTTAAAATTGTCCGCAGGAATAAATGCATTCGAGCGATCATAGAAACGACGCCTAGGATCATTTGTGGGCAGTGTTTCATCATCAGCTGTAAAATAGACATTCGTGCGATTGTAGGAACGATGTGCATTTCCCGCGACTGCATCTGCTTCTTGAGTAAGAGCTTCGATCCCTTCGGGCGTTAAGAAATTCTTAAGTACGGCACAGCCATCATGGGCAAGATTATCGCGGACAGTTTTCAAAACTGCATCACGTTTTTCACCATTAATATGGATTGGATAGGCCTCAATATTTACAAGATTGCGCGCGTCATACATCGATCCATCCTCCTGTCGTTGAACACAATTAACAGAAAAATAGATTTAAGTTTCAGGTCCGTTTACGACCCAGTCCTCAAATAACGACGTGTTTAATTCGTCCAACAGCCGTCACTTGGACAATCGATCCAGCTTTTTTTCAATCGCATCTAGGCGCAACATCAATTCATCACGATGGGCCAAGGCTTCGGCGTGTTCATCTTCGTGGTGGGCATCCTGCATTGAATTCACAATCAAACCAACCAATAGGTTCACAACTGCAAAAGTGGTGATGACAATAAATGGAACGAAAAACACCCAAGCATATGGATAAACTTCCATAACGGGGCGAACGATGCCCATGGACCAGCTTTCTAGCGTCATAATCTGAAACAAGCTATACGCCGATTGCCCAAGGGTCCCAAACCATTCTGGAAAGCTTGCTCCAAACAGCTTGGTTGAAATCACCGATCCAATATAAAAAATGATGGCCATCAACAAAAAGACCGATGCCATACCTGGCAAAGCCGTAATAAACCCCTCGACCACACGCCTTAACCGTGGTGCCGTTGAAATAACGCGCAATACGCGGAATATCCGCAAGGCGCGTAGCACCGTGAATGAACCACCTGACGGAACAAGCGATACCGCCACAACCAAAGTATCAAAGATATTCCACCAATTCGTGAAAAACCGAAAACGATAAACAACAAGTTTAAGAACAAGTTCGACAACAAAAACCAAAAGACAAATCTTATCCAACGCTTGGATAAGGCCCCCAAAATTCAACATCATCGTTGACGATGTCTCTAACCCCAAAATGATGGCGTTAAATATGATCACGCCAATAATGAAGTTGCGCACCTGCGTGCTTTCGATGAAGTCCGTCAGTGTGGTCATAGTTCCGTTATTGTTTTTTGTTCGGTGTTACCTGTGATGTGCAATTAGATAGACTAATCAGAATTGCAAGCGTCCGATTTTCAGAAATATCGACGATCCATTTCGTCGTTAAGATTTTGAGTTCAAAAACGCAGCTATAGCAAAGATCAAAACAACAAAGGATTTAACGATCAATGGTAGCGTCGTGGTGAATTCTGCAGCTGTGCTTGTTAGTTTCATCAGGTCGGCAAGGACAGCAATTACACCAATCGCAAGGGCACTTCCCAACAGTTTTTTCTTCATATCTGAAAGCGTAATGTCAGATGCCACTCCATATTCGCGCTGTTTTTCCGCTGGTTGTGCAGTATTGTCCACGAGTTGGCGATAAGACGCCAAAGCCACAATGATTAATAGGTTCACGATCAACACCGCATCAACCAATTTTAAAGCGAATAAGATCGTGTCATTGGTCGTCAACGAGAACACATTATTGAATTTGTAGATTAGTTCACGTGCGACCGTGATGCCCAACAAAACTAGTCCTGCCAATAAAGCAAACAAGAAAGGGATGACCATGACAACGCTTGCTTTGAGGGTTCGTTCTATAAACATTTTTGGTCCTGTTCAGTATATTCAGAATTCGAGAATGCACCTAACACACGGCGCACTCGATAGTCGACTACATAAGGGAGATTGGTTGCGGGAGCAGGATTTGAACCTGCGACCTTCAGGTTATGAGCCTGACGAGCTACCGGGCTGCTCCATCCCGCGTCCTTTGGAGCGTGTTGCTTAGTCAGGTTATGAGCCTGACAAGGCGAAGCTGGTGTTAGAAGCCTCCAGTGGAGGGTTCTGCCAGTTGAGCGGGGTGCTCCATCCCGCGTCATGATGGTATTGTCATCGTAGAGAGATACTGTGATGTTATTTATTAGGTTTGGCGGTGACTTACTCTCCCACACCTTAAGATGCAGTACCATCAGCGCGACGGTGCTTAAC
>CALDGA010000248.1 GCA_937942085.1 uncultured Flavobacteriales bacterium | reverse complement strand
TTCCGTTATTACTGTCCTAAAGGAAGTTGCCCAGAAATTTGGATATGCTGTTATCGCTTTTTGCTTGATGCCTGATCACCTTCATTTGTTGGTGCAAGCGAAAGAAGGTTGCCATTCGTTAGAACAGTTCATAGGGGCATTCAAAAGTGTGACGACAAGCCTTTATTGGCGACAAGGCGGAGAAGGGAAACTTTGGCAAAGAGGGTTTTATGAGCATATAGTGAGGCAAGAAGAGGATTTAGCAACAATCAGCGACTACATCATGAACAACCCTGTTCGGGCAGGTTTAGTTGAAGAACCAGAGCAATATCCGTGGTTAGGGCAATGGGATGAACCCATTATGTAAACTCTTAAAGCCGATAGTAGCGTCGCCCCTTGTGGACGACGGTCGTTTGAAATTGCCCAAATCAATGTAGCGTCGCCCCTTGTGGGTGACGGCCGTTTAAATCACCAAGGTTTTGTAGCGTCGCCCCTTGTGGGCGACGGCCGTTTAAATCACCGAGGTTGTGGTGGGGCATATGGACGATGAAATTCAACGCATAATCAAGGTCTATCAAACCTATGATGATGAAGCAGTTCAGAAACGGTGGTCTTTAGACAACCCTGGCAATAAGGCTATCCTCATTGAGCGTCAACAAGCGATGAAGGAGATTTTAAAGACTCATGGTTTCTGGCCCTTGAGTGATTTTCGGATTTTAGATGTGGGTTGTGGGAGAGGTGATGTTCTCGCAAGTCTGCAACAGTGGGGAGCAAAACCTAAGAACCTTTATGGAGTGGATTTGCTCCCAGACCGCATTGAAGAAGCAAAACGACGCTATCCAGACCTAAATTTTCTGTGTGCTAACGCAGAACATTTAGAGTTTCCTAACGGTTCTTTTGATTTAGTGCTGCTTTTCACTGTCTTCAGTTCAATTTTGGATGATACAGTGGCTCAGAATATTGCAAGAGAGGTTGCCCGAGTCCTCCGCCCAAGTGGAGCAGTGCTGTGGTATGATTTCCGCTATAACAACCCTTGGAACCCGCATGTTCGGGGAATGACTAAGTGGCACATCCATCGGTTCTTCCCAGAATTTGAGGTTCACTTGCGCACGATAACTTTACTTCCACCGTTGGCTCGGCGACTGGGTTGCCTGACGGCTATACTTTACCCAATGCTCGCATCTGTGCCGCCATTACGCACGCACTACATAGGACTTTTTATCAAACTGATGAGATAGTCTTTCACAAACACAAATAGAGTAGCTCTCGTGTCTCCCGGAGGTGAGGTAGTTTGGGACTCTATAATAGCGCTAAAGACATAAATCTGTCCTACCCCACTCTGTCTTATTTCGTTGAATGGCGTCCATTATTATGGACACCTGCCGTGAAGTGGTTAATCGGCGACCCTAAGCGCTTTATAGGCAAGCGTGTCTTGGATTTAGGCTGTAGATCCGGACGCATGTCCTGTCTGTTTGGACTTTTGGGAGCAAGTGTAACAGGTCTTGAGTTGAATCAAGTATCTCTCCATGAAGCATGGGAGGAAGCCAAACGCTGGAATCTAATTGGACAGGTGCATTTTGAACACTACGATGGTAATCCATCTCACATCCCAGGCGACAATTATGACTTTATTTTCACGAAAAGTGTGCTTGTCGTGATTGATGATCTTGGCACATTCTTACCTGGTCTTGCCCTAAAGTTGTCACGAGATGGAGAGTTACTGGCAGCAGAGAACCTTACTGGTGGACGATTTCTAAAATTTGTACGCCGTTACTTTATCCACCGACGCTGGAGAGGGTTTGAATCCAGGTTCCACGGCGTTGATTTGAAATTTCTCACAATACTGAACGAAGTGTTCAAAATCGTTGAATTAAAGAGATATTATGGACTTGTCATTGCCATACGTGCACGAAAACGATAATATTGCACTACTTTGAATAATGTAGCAATTAACATATTAAGATTCATTTCTCACTTTGTAAGGGTATTGAAGAGTAGAGTATAGAATCGGCACTTCTAAGGTTGTGATAAGTCTAACATAATTTAAGGAGTAAGTAAGCACTAATGCGATCTACCTTTTTACCTTTCGCCTTACCCGATATCGGCGATGAGGAAATTGCAGCAGTTGAAGAAGTTTTGAGGTCTGGTTGGATCACTACTGGTCCGAAAGTCCGTCAGTTTGAGCGGGAATTTGCTGAATATGTCGGCGCAAATTACGCCATCGCAGTCAATTCTTGCACCGCTGCTATGCATTTGGCATTGGAAGCCATCGGACTTCAAAGAGGTGATTTGGTCATCACAACACCTTACACTTTCGCAGCAACAGCGGAAGTAATTCGCTATTTTGACGCCATCCCTGTTTTCGTGGATATTGAACCGAAGACACTGAACATCAATGTGGAACAGTTGGCAGAAGCGGTAAAAGCGCTGATAAGGGACGAGGGACGCAGGACAGGGGACGGTGAGGTAAAGAGATGGTTGCCACCAGCGTTGCGGGATAAAGTGGAGAGTCTTGGGAGACTAAAAGCGATTTTGCCTGTCCACATCGCTGGTCATCCATGTGACTTGGATGCAATTTACGATATTGCAGCAGAGTATGGATTGGCTGTCATAGAAGACGCTGCCCATGCCTTGCCCACACGATATCGTGGTCATCTCGTTGGCTCTTCATCCTTAAGAAACTCTGTGTCACCAAAACAGTCTTTCCCTCACCTGACCTGTTTTTCCTTCTATGCGACGAAGACCTTGACAACAGGTGAAGGTGGGATGATTGTCACCGATGACGAGAAATTGGCGGAACGCTGTCAAGTGATGAGCCTACACGGGATTAGCAAAGATGCGTGGAAGCGTTACACCGCTGAAGGTTCGTGGTATTATGAAATCATCGCGCCCGGCTACAAATACAACTTGACAGACATCGCAGCGGCTATCGGATTAGTGCAATTGAGAAAAGTTGAACGAATGTGGGAGAGGAGGAGAGAAATTGCGAGGCGTTACACGGAGGCTTTCTCTCAGTATCCCGAACTGGAAGTTCCGACAGTAGATGCTGAAGCGGAGCACTCTTGGCACCTTTACCTCTTGCGTTTGAACCTTGAAAGGTTGAAAATTTCAAGGAACCAGTTCATTGAAGAGTTGAGGGCGAGAAACATTGGCACGAGCGTTCACTTCATTCCGCTCCATTTACATCCTTACTACCGAGAAACTTACGGCTACCAACCAGATGACTTCCCCGTCGCTTACCGTGAATATCAACGGGTCATCTCGCTGCCAATTTACTCCAAAATGAGCGATGAAGATGTGGAAGATGTGATTAGTGCAGTTTGTCATCTTGTTAAACATTATGGGAAATAGAGAACATATTAATAAAAAAACGCATTGGTGAGCAAGTGATGAACAATAATTCAAAATTGCGATTTTCATGGTTTTTGGTTGTTGCTACTCTATTTTATTTGACATTTTGGATTCAGACAGATTGGACAATTGAAGATGGTATGATCGTTGCTCGTGTTGCGCGTAATTTTGCCACATACGGTATCCTATCTTACAACACAACTTCATGGGTCTCCTCGTGCACATCGACGCTCTTTGCTTTCATCACAGGACTCTTGGCGCTAATCGGTATCCCCCCTCTTGCAGCGACTAAGATCGTAGGAATGTCAGCAGCATTGATGGGAGGATGGATTCTCTATAAAGCAGCGTTAGGGATCCAGTGTCCTCGTCATGCTTCAATTACGACTGCATGTATATGCTGTTACCAACAACAGTAGCCTATGCTACATGTGGTCTTGAAACTCCTCTTTACACACTTGCCTGTATGATTGCTTTGTTCTCTATTCCATGTAGCTCTCCTCACGCAGCCTTAACCATGGGAGCAATAGCAACAATTATCCGTCCAGATGGTCTTTTAGTTTTGCTCATCGTCATAATGGGGATTTGGTGGAGGGAAAGAGAGTTTCGCGCGCGTTGGATAATGCCTGCAGTCATCATACTGGTTGCCTTTTTTGCGATCCACTATGGAGTCTATAGAACATGGATACCTCACTCCATGATGGCTAAGGCGCAAGTGTACCGAGTGGAGCCCCTAAAAAACATCGGACGATATCTTGAACGCATGTTCCTTTCTCAAAAGGAGGGGTTACTCCTTTATGCCTTTGCCTTATGGGGTGTATGGCTCGTTCGTAAGAATTGGCATTATCTTTGGCTTGTGGCATGGTATGTGGTTTATCACTTGGCTTTCATGCTGCGAGCCCCTTTGTTTGACTGGTATCTGCACCCTCCCGTTTTTGTCGTGATTTTCTTTGCTGGAATTTCTATAGGCTATGTCCTTAATCGATTTGAGCAAGGATATTTTCAAAGGTTTCCAAACTACAGTGTAACAAGAGTTTACGAACTGTTTCTAAGAACGTTAATTGTGCTGATAGCACTTATTGTTAATTTCCAGTATGCAAAGGCGAAGTTACGTTATCGGATCTATGAACGCGAGGTCAGAGAGGCAGCTGGTCGTTGGTTGGCATTACACACATCTCCCACTGACTTGGTCTTCACAGAATCACTTGGCTACATAGGTTTCTTTTCACAGAATCGTTTCGTGGATTGGCCAGGCTTGGTGGATACAAGTGTCCCTACTTTGGTGAAAGGCTTAAGCCGAATAGAAGGTTATAAACGCATCATAGAAGCAAAAAAGCCCCGTTACTTAGTGCTTAGGAATGAAGAGTGGAACTCTCTGAGGAAGGCGATAGAGCCAAGATACAAAATGGTAGCACGATTCCCATCTCCATTTCCAGAATACCCGGGATATGTCATTGTTAAGCATAAATAAGTCACATAATGAAGGTAAAGGACTGATTTCGTAAAGAGGGGACTCAGGGATGATAAAACGCTGCATAGCACTCTTTTTTGCAACGGTTAGCGTAGTGTTTCTCTTTTGGTTGGTTTTACCAAGCGGGTGGAGCGAGGAAGGTTCTACTGATTACACATCGTTTTACAAACCTGTGGCTTATAATTTGCTGACAGGAAAAGGTTTGGTGGCAAATGATGGGAGTCCAGCAGTGAGATGCCCACCTGGATTTCCGTTAGTCTTAGCGGGATTGTTCAGTATAGCAAAATGGACTGGGACACCTGAGCATTGGTGGCTTCAAGGCTTCACACTTTTGGCTATGGGCTTAACTTGTGTGCTCCTTTACGGTTTGGCATTGATGGTG
>CALDGA010000247.1 GCA_937942085.1 uncultured Flavobacteriales bacterium | reverse complement strand
CTTCACTAGCGCATAATAGGCCACGGTAATGACTCGCTCGTCAGGATTCTTACGGTATAATTCCAACCACTTTTTATCCTTTGGGTCATTCACACGATCGGGTTCGCCAAACGTATGAAATTGCTTCATCGTCACGTTTTTTAAACTGGCCAATTCCCATAGCACGCGATCTGCGGCCGAATCCAACCCCTCGCCCTGAAAAATCAAATCTCCGGGCAAACGTTTACGCAATAATCCTTGACCGATATCCTTCTCTTCGATGAGCAAAACATTGAGGTTTTCTCCATCAAATCCGAAGATGACACAGTCGACACTTATGTTAGGGGCAAACTCAATTTGTTGAGACATAGGCGGTTCAAATCTGTATTCAGGTAATATCTGGGGCCTTTAAATATAAAGCTAATTAATTAATAAGTGTAACTTTTACACTTAGTTATTACATTTGCAGAATGTCTCAAGAGATTAAAAACATCGCAGTACTTACTTCTGGGGGAGATGCTCCAGGGATGAATGCCGCTATTCGCGCGGTAACCAGAACTGCATTGTACCACGGCAGACGCGTCTTTGGCGTGTACCGCGGGTACGAGGGGATGATCGAAAATGACCTTGTCGAACTCAACACCGCAAGCGTTAAGCACATCCTCGCACAAGGAGGTACTTTTCTAAAAAGTGCTCGTTCCCAAGAATTCAGAACGCCAGAAGGCCGTGCCAAAGCAGCCCAAAATTTAAAGGATCGCGATATCGATGCTCTCGTAGTCATCGGTGGAGATGGGTCTTTTACTGGGGCGTTGAAATTGGCCGATGAGCATGGCATTAAGGTTATTGGGGTCCCAGGGACCATTGATAATGACCTTTTTGGTACTGATTTCACAATCGGTTACGACACCGCCACTAATACCGTCATTGAAAGCGTAGATAAAATCCGTGATACGGCTTCCTCGCACAATAGACTGTTCCTAGTGGAAGTAATGGGTCGCGACACAGGCTACATTGCCGCATCTACTGGTTTGGCTACGGGAGCATTGAGCATCATTTTACCGGAGAAGAAGGCTACTTATCAAGAGCTTTTTGCGGACCTAAAGTCGGCACAAGCCTCGAAGAAAACCTCGAACATCATCATGGTCGCCGAAGGCAACCACCTTGGAGATATATTCGAAATCGCCACTGCCATTCGCAACGAATTCCCTGAAATGGATGTGAAAGTGACTACTCTAGGACACACACAGCGCGGGGGATCACCGTCGACGAATGACCGTGTATTGGCCTCGGTATTGGGTCATTATGCCGTGAATGGCTTGTTGGAAGGCAAGCAAAAAGTCATGGCGGGAATGATCAATCAAAAAGTCGTCTTCACCTCACTTGAAGATGCCATTTCAAAGACCACAGAATTGGACGAAGAAATGCTAACCATTGCTAAAATTCTAGCCACATAACACAACAACTATTATGAGCACAAAAATTGCCATTAACGGCTTCGGCCGTATCGGACGCTTGACGTTCCGCAACCTCATCGAAAGCGACAAAGTAGAGATCGTTGCCATCAACGACCTTACTGCAGTAGATATGCTTGCGCACCTATTGAAGTACGACAGTGCACACGGTCGCTTCAACGGTACTGTAGAGCACACTGAAAACAGCTTGATCGTTAACGGTAAGGAAATCACCATCTACGCTCAACGCGATCCAGAAACTCTTCCTTGGGGTGAGATCGGTGTAGAAGTTGTTGTTGAATCCACTGGTTTCTTCACCAACGCGGAAGGCATGGGTAAACACATTGCTGCAGGTGCGAAAAAAGTAGTTCTTTCTGCTCCTGCGAAAGGCGATATCAAAACTGTAGTATTGGGTGTGAACGATGCAGATATCACTGAAGACGACGTGATGTTGAGCAACGCTTCATGTACAACCAACTGTTTGTCTCCAATGGCAAAAGTTTTGGACGAGAACTTTGGTATCGTTCGCGGATACATGACTACCATCCACGCTTATACTTCTGACCAGCGCATCCAAGACGCTCCTCACTCTGATAAGCGTCGTGCACGTGCAGCAGCAGTGAGCATGATCCCAACAACCACGGGTGCTGCGAAAGCGGTTTCATTGGTGTTGCCACAGTTGAAAGGAAAATTAGACGGATACGCAATGCGCGTTCCTACCATCACTGGGTCTGCGACTGATTTGACGGTAGAATTGGCCAAGCCTGCTACTGCAGAGGAAATCAACGCAGCAATGAAAGCAGCGGCTGAAGGTCCATTGAAAGGAATTTTGGAGTACACTGAAGATCCAATCGTTAGCGCTGATATTATCGGCAACAAGCACAGCAGCATCTTCGATGCAGGTATGACTTCATCTATGGGCAACATGGTGAAAGTATTGAGCTGGTACGATAACGAAGCTGGATATTCTGCACGTTTGGCCAATTTGGTTGAGCGTCTCGCTTAAGATTATATTTTTGAAGGCCGCGCCCGGAGGGTGCGGCTTTACCTATTTACGCTATGATACTAATTGCTGAAAGCGGTTCTACCAAATGTGATTGGGTGGCATTAAATCCTGACGGTACGGAGCATGTACGCTTCTCCACCATGGGATTCAATCCATACTTTCACTCTGCTCCCTTCATCGAAGAAGAATTGGGTGGTAATGCCGTGGTTCGTCGTATCAAAAACAGCGTAGATTATGTTTACTTCTACGGTGCCGGCGCCTCAAGTGAAAGCTTAAAGGACATCATTAAAGACGGGCTACAGCGCATTATGCCTGAAGCTAAGATTAATGTAGACCATGATTTGGTGGCCAGCGCATACTCCACGTACACGGGTGTACCCGCCATTACTTGTATCCTCGGAACAGGCTCAAACAGCTGTTATTTTGATGGGGAGTCTGTAAGCGAAGAGGTGCCTGCCTTAGCATACGTATTGGGAGATGAAGGAAGCGCAAGCTTTATCGGGAAGCGTTTGGTTTCAGACTTCTTGTACAAGCGCCTTCCTGCTGAGATGGCGGAAGATTTCTATTTGACCTACCAGCTAGATAAGGACGAAATCATCACTAGCGTATACAACAAGCCTAATGCAAACGTATACCTCGCGTCTTTCAGCCGCTTCGCGGGTAAGCACATGGAGAATCCATATGTAAAAATGATTGTCCGTGAAGGTTTTGCCAAGTTCGCCGATATCCACATTGCCTGCTTTGAAAACTGTCGTGAAGTGCCTATCCACTTTGTAGGTTCGGTTGGTGCGATTTTCCATGAACTCTTGGAAGATGTCTTAGCGGAGCGCGGGATGAACATGGGTCAAATTATGCGCAAACCAGTGGACGGTTTGATCAAATACCACGTGGAATACCTCAAGGTTCTTGAGGTTTATCAAGCACAATCATGATAAAAGGATTCCTTTTTGATCTAGACGGCGTTATTGTAGATACCGCCGTTTTTCATTTTCAGGCATGGCGTCGTTGTGCGCAGAAACTCGGCGGCGATTTCACTGAAGCTCAAAACGAAGAGCTCAAAGGCGTTAGTCGCGTAGATTCTTTAAAGAAGATTATCGAGTGGACAGGAGCCTCTGTAACCGCAGATGAATTTGAAGCCTTGATGGTGGAGAAAAACGAGTGGTACTTGGAATTAGTCCAAGAGCTCTCTGCAGCCGATGGATTGCCCGGCGCCGTGGCCTTC
>CALDGA010000246.1 GCA_937942085.1 uncultured Flavobacteriales bacterium | reverse complement strand
CTAGTGGATGTAACACATTCGCTGCGATATCCACTAATTCTACCCATTCTGTTTCATTTCTTAGTGTGATACAATGTTTCCCTAAGAAATAAGCCTCTTTCTGTAGACCTCCGCTGTCGGTGATCACGATAGCACATTGCTGAATGGCCCAAAGCATTTCTAAATACCCCACCGGTGGTGAAGTATTAAACGCTATCTCTACCCCTGCCTTTTCCACTTCATTTCGTGTGGACGGGTGTAATGGCATCCAAACCGGAATTCCATGTCGATGTAATTCATTAAGACTTGAGATTCGTTCCTTCAATCGTTCTGGATGCTTCACGTTCTCCATGCGATGCAAGGTCGCTAAAGCAAAAGGCTTTTGAAACCACTCCAACTCTCCCATAGCCTCGCGATGACGCGCAAAGGGAGAGAACATCTGAACCGCATCGAACATAGTATCTCCTACGTTTACCACACGTTGATGTGGCAATAAAAATCCTTCATCCACAATATTTTCATCAGCAGCAGCAGAGGGAGTAAAGAGGATGTGTGAAAGCTCATCGGTCTGAATCCTATTCCATTCTTCAGGCATTTCATCGTTAAAGGAACGAAGCCCAGCTTCGACATGAATGATAGGAACACCTTCTTTGACGGCAGCTAATGCCCCTGCTAAGGTTGAATTCGTATCACCGAACACCAGAACATATTGAGGAGCAACCTCTGTAATGATGGGACCTAAATCTGCAACGATTTTATCAATCATTTCATCCCGTTGTAACCCGCCACATTCTAAAACTGCAAAAGGTTTGGGCAAGTCTAACTCTTCGAAAAAAATGGCACTCATCTCAGGATCATAATGTTGTCCTGTGTGAACCACAAACTCTTGAATACCAGCGTTCTTAAAAGCTCTACTTACAGGAGCGCTTTTAATAAACTGGGGGCGTGCGCCGACAATGGTTAGAATGCGAATTCTCACGATACAGGGCGTACTTTTCCATCCACTAATTCGTAGGTATCGCCTAGTTCTGGACATTGTGCTTTACCCTGAGCATCGAAGGTTAATCTTCGACCCGCTTTACTGACCCAGCCAATTCTTTTGGCCGGTACACCGACATATAAGCCATAGGGCTCCACTTGTGTATTGATCACTGCTCCGGCTCCAATAAAAGCATATTCTCCAAGGTCATTCCCGCAAACGATCGTGGCATTCGCCCCGATGCTTACCCCTCTGCCCACCTTGGTGCTGAGATAGTTCTTACGTTCAATAAAGGCGCGGGGTATATCTACATTGGTAAAAACCATGGAAGGCCCTAGGAATACATCCTCCTCTAGCTCTACCCCTTCGTATACACTCACGTTATTCTGAATCTTGGAGCCCATTCCGATACGAACGTTGTTCGCAATGAAGACGTTCTGACCAATGGTACACCCCTCTCCTATACTAGCTTGAGGCATGATATGACTGTAATGCCAAATCTTAGTGCCACCGCCAATGGCAGCACCTTTGTCCACCGTTGCGGTAGGGTGAATGAAGATATCGGTCATGATAAAAATGCTTTAATGGAATCTACTACCCGTTGGACTTCTTCCGTTTCCATGGCCTCATGAATAGGTAAACTCAACACTTCGTGTGATAACCGTTCAGAAACCTGCAGAGACACCTTTGGGACCCAATGCTTATAAGCCTCTTGTTGATGCAATCCCATCGGGTAATATACCATAGAGTCTATTCCGTGGTCCTTTAAAAATGCTTGAAGCCCATCTCTTTTACCGTCGAGGATACGAATGGTGAACTGGTGAAGGATATGGCCGTCCACTACCTCGGGTACAATTAGACCTTCTACCCCGCTCAACGCATCGAGATACATGGAGGCGAGTCTTTTTTTACTTTCAACGCTCTGATTGAAATATTTCAATTTCACACCCAAAACAGCTGCCTGCATAGGGTCTAATCTTGAATTCACGCCTATGCATTGATGGTGGTATTTCTTGGATTGGCCGTGACTCGCGATGCGCTTGGCTCGTGCAAGAAGGTCTGAATTTCGACTGCTTATAGCTCCACCGTCGCCCATCCCCCCCAATGATTTCGTAGGGAAAAAACTATAGGTTCCCAATGCCCCAACAGTTCCGGCATATTGCCCGGCGTAGGGCCCTGAGGTCCATTGAGCCCCAAAGGCTTGGGCTGTATCTTCAACAATAGCAACACCCGGCAATGCCTGTTCAACGGCAGCAACATCCGCACAACGACCGTACAAATGGACCACTATGATCGCCTTGGTTTGTGGGGTATGTAGAGTGGATAATTGGTCAATAGCGAGATTAAACGTTCCCTCATCGACATCACACCAAACGGCAGTTGCTCCTAATAATCCAATGACCTCAGCACTTGCTGCATAGGTGAAGGCCGGGACAATAACTTCATCGCCAGGCCCTATTCCTAAGGCCATTAATGCGACTTGAAGCGCATCTGTACCGTTGGCGACCCCAATGGTTTGTGCACCTAGGTAGTTGGATAAATCTGCCTCGAAAGCGGCAGATTCGGGTCCTCCAACGTATTGACCACTGTGCATAACACGCTCCAATGCAGCAGAAAGCTCCTCCTGGTAAGGACGATGAATTCTCTGAAAATCAAGCATTTTTATTATGGACACGGCTCAGTCGTTTACACATGCAAAATAGCGAAGTTCCTATACATATCAGTTAACGACCATCCACTTCAAAGCGTGTGTTTGTTCACCATAAATAAATTGGACCGTATAAGCACCTTTTACCAAAGGCCTTTCAATCATTACTGTTCTCATTCCTGCCTTGACCTCTCGCTGTAAGACTAGCGTACCTTGCGACGAAATTAAACGTACCGTACCGCCTTTAAATGGTGATGGTAGAAATAGTATTCCCGCCCCAGAACTACTAGGGTTCGGGGCTATTCGAAGGGATCCCTCATAGGCATTTGAAAATGAAGATGGATCCTCAGGATTTTCAACATCTCTTGGGCATAAGTGCGGGCTAATACTCTGATTAGGGTTATACTTCAAATAAATGGGATCTCGATGCTGTCTCAAATCTGTACTCCCATTAAAGCTGAAGGCATTGTACTGTGCTGCGAGTTGTAACATACCGTTGCTCCGTGCAATGGCTGCCGTAGGGTCTATTGTTCCATATAAATCATATCCCACATTTCCTTGAAACCTACTGTGGCCTTGAGCCAAGTCTAAACCTTTTACTTGTCGCAAGTAAACTGCAGTATCATTGTTGATCCAAGCAGTGCTCGCATGACGTGCCAAATCCAGCGTACCTTCTTGAACTAGGACTCCTACCCTGTTAAACTGAAAGGAAGAACAAGTGATTCGAAGGTGGGCATTTGTTACTGCCAATCCGACCTGCTTACAATGCTTAAAGTTGCTTTTGCTGATCGCTGCTGCACCACCTGTAGCCTCTATTTGAGCTCCAATTACGCAAGATTCCAAGGTGTTGGATTCAAACGAAGTAGGTGTGGACAACGCTCTTAGACCAATCTCACACCCAATGAAATAGGAATGCATCATTGACCAGTTTGTAGAATCGGCTATGGTCACTGCCGCCATGCCCTTAATGAATCGACATTCGTCTATGTGTAATTCAGTGCCCATGGCCACCAAAGACAAATAGGGTTTTGCATCTATTTGTTCAAAGCGGCAATGTTTGAATTCACCGCTCGTCTCTAATTCTATGGAACCAAGGTTGTTCAACGAACAATTCACATCGGTCCAATGCATGTAGGCTATTTGCTTAGGAATCCGTACCGCTCCATCCACCTTGATATCCTGAGATGCTATGCCAATGGCCCCATTCCCCTCAAATACGGTGGTCGATTGTAATTCTATCGTTCCTGATGCAAGCGGAGCAAAGGTTGCTCCAGGTAAAATTTCCAGAATTCCGTGTTGGACCAATACCCCTCCGTTGAGATGAAGTTCAGCTTTAGGGTGAACGACCAATTTTGCGCCCTCCTCTACAATCAATCTACTGCCCGGACCGACCACCGTTTTGCTCTTAGCAAAAAGAACAAGCGTACTCCCCTTCTTGATATATAGGTCTGCTGTTCGATCAGCGTGATCTCCGACATCTAAGCTTCCCAAGACTTCAAGTTCACTTCCCTGACACCCAGGGCCTACATAAAAACTCAATTGTTGTTGAGTGGCGGCAACCACGGAACTAGTGGGCTTACCCACAGGACCTTGACAGGCAAGCTTCAAATGACCTCCGGCCGCGATTTGGACATCGCTTAAATTCGATTGGTACCGCTGGCCAATGCCCGTGGGCAATGCGTTATTATATATCCCTGTAATGGGCTGAGTAAAGGAATCGTATATAGAATGAAATTGGTTTAAAATGTATTCGATGATTTCCTCAGTCGTTTCAATATGCATCTGATTCTTTGCACTGTCTTGATCATTTGAAATGGGTGCATAAAAGGACGTAAAAGGAATCTCATGAAGTCGCTGGTCGATGCGTAAGCTATCGTAGCGAAGGTCAAGCGCACTATGGCTAGGGATGAAACAATGGGTTTGATTGAACACCTTAACAAATGGATAATCGAACGACTCTGGAGTATCGGTAAGCGAGCCTGGAATATGGTCAAAAACATGTGAATACTGAGCTTTAGGAACTCTTATGCCTTGTTGCAGAGAAGCATAATATAGGGACTGAAGCCTTTGATGGGTGGCCAATTGTATGCGCTCCACCGCAGCATTTACCACATTTGCAGGGATGAAGTTAGTGGCATGTCCTGCACTGTAGATCAGTTGTGCCGAGGCTGCACCGCTCATTGAGGTCCATCTCATTTGGGCAACGCGCCAAATATTTTTCAGTTTCGCGGACTCCATTAAATAATTGCGCTGTCCTGTATGGGCTTCACTTCTTGCCCCTACGACTTGCATGTTTTGACGCACGCCCTGTCTATTGAATTGTAAGGTATCGGGCAGCGCTCCCAAATGATGCCCCACAGGAACATTTCGTTCCCAGCCATAGGCAATGTAGCGGTCTAGAGAATCCTCGGGTTCAGAATACAGTCCCTCAATACTGCCATTACAAACCCCGAACGAATACATTCCAGAAGGGTGTCGATTTACCATGGTTCTTTGAAAGGCTTCAAAGGAGGCTTTCGCGACGGGATCATAATGAGAGACCAGCATTTGATGGGCCGCTTTCGAGGCCAAGGTATAGTCCCACGGATTCGATAATACTTTAACTGCTGGAAACAACGCTGCCATCCGCTCTGTCTGTGCTTGAATACCCACTGGAATAAATGCTCCGCGGTGAGGGGAATCGAAGGTAGCATACGCGCCTACGCCTAAACAACAGCCCTGTTGCTGTGCTTGTATTAAGGCGTATCGAGTAATGAGTCCCCCAAGGGATGCGCCAACCACGGTCGTGGCCTGCTCAGGACCTTGTTGTTGAATCCACTGCAACACCTGCAGTAATGTCTCTGCATTTTCCTCTACAGCCAGCTTTGACTCTTCAAAATCAACATAGACGATATCGTGATTCCGTAACAACAAACTGTCCATAAGCCAAGCGAGCTTCGACATATGTGTGTAGATTCTTTCCCCATTGCTGTTGAACGCATAGCCCGAAGCAACAGATTCGTAATGCAAATAGCCATAGGCTTGGGCCGTCCCCTCGAAGCCTTCTACGACCACCACAGGTTTTTGGAACCCCTTAGTGGAATCCGCAAAATCTACAGTAACCCAGGCCGGTTTGGCGGGCTTCGCATTGAGGCATTTCGAGGGTGGTAAGGTTGCACTGCTGAAAGCCTTATCCGCTCGCGGTGCGGCGAAAATGAGTTGCAATCGAAAGGCACATTCACGCCATGAGATGCCTTGGCGCGCACGAATACGGATGAATTTTTCGGCCCATTCCACACCATTAGCCATAGCATGGTATACGATAGCGATAGTTTGATTAGGGACTAATTGGACAAATCCTTTGCCATCGTCAAAATCCACCCAATAAGCATCGACATCACCCACATTTTGTTGGATCAGCGTATCTGGTAGCACAAACTTTATGGTCGCAGAAGCGCCCGAAACATAGTGGGATAGCACAGTGCCCCCTGCCAAGAAAACTTCCTTGGTCTGTACCGAGGCCAAGGCATTGGGGTGTATGTTATTGTTGTGCAGTGCATAATTACGGGCAGAATCCAAGGTGATGGTGGTCGATGGCAACTTCCACCGGCCCTCTTCGAAAAGGAAGCGTCCCGAGCGCAGCGCCAACGAATCGAGTTCATTGTATCTCATCCAACACAGGTGTAAAGGACAATCTACCTTCTCAGCCTGTGCCTCATAGGCGGCACTAAACGAATCGTAGGCCATCAAGTAGGCAGGCTTGCCTCCTGCACGCCTCCCATTGGAATCTAGCCGTTGACTCATGTAGAGGTCTTCGTACATGATTTCAAAATCCGTTGGCCTTAAAATCCGGCTTGGGATTGTACCGTCGAACGAGTCTAAAGGATAATGATCTCCCAATACTTGGTACAGAGCACTTTGATCGTGCAAAAACGAGCTTTGAAATAGGGTATTCGGCAGCGGCTCAAAAGCGTGCTGGAAAGTATCGCGTAATTGGCCCTGGGTACATAAGGGCAGCACCAAAAACAGAAGGCGGGTGAAGCGGAAAAGTGTTTTCATAAGGGTTGAGGTTAAATCAATACCCTTATAAGTGAGCACCCCTAGCGGTAATTTCCAAAGAAAGTGGAGAACTCGTTTTTACCAACAAAAAACCCCGAGCCTGCGGCTCGGGGTTCAAAATGCTTAGTCGCGGGCGGCCTAGATGGCGCCATCAAGCTTGGCAGCGAGCACTTGCTTGCTCGTCGCGCCTACTTGCTTATCAACGATCTCTCCGTTTTTGAAGACCAACAACGTTGGGATGTTACGCACACCGAACTGCTGAGCTACAGCACCGTCAGAATCTACATTGAGCTTACCAACGACTGCTTTGCCTTCATATTCCGTTGCCAATTCATCAACAACAGGACCAACCATGCGGCAAGGACCACACCATTCTGCCCAGAAATC
>CALDGA010000245.1 GCA_937942085.1 uncultured Flavobacteriales bacterium | reverse complement strand
TTCTTTTTTTCTGTCGTCAGTAGCAGCAGCCTTTGCATCCTCTACCACTTTTGCTACCGAATCTGCCTCACCCTGACCGTAAAGCAACTCTCGTGCCTGTCTCAGCATATCCAATGCCTTCCCACCTTTCCATGCTTCCGCGACCTCATCCCAATACTCCTGCTTGAAGTTCGTCTCCATCAACCCCTGCAAGTCAATATCAATAGGCAAAAACAGATGAGCAATGCGGTGCTTGAGGATGGAGATTCTAATCAATAACTTTTTTTTAATCGCTTTAATGACCTTATCAAAGTTGGTTGAATTCAAATTTACAGCTAATCCATCGGTTTCGTCCCTTGATATGAGTGCATCATACACAGGATTTCCGGGCTGATGTGAAAAGAGAGTGAGTTCAACAGTATAAGAGTTTAAGAAATCGGTTTCGTTCTTTTCAAGAGCTCTATGGGTGGCAATGTAAATGTCATAATTATTCAAGTTCTGCAAGTTTTTAAGCACAGTGTGGAGATTTTCACGCTGCTCAACCACAAGAAGTGTCCTTTCACTATCATCAATTTCAAATAACAGAGCGTTTCTGTTTTGATAGTCCCTGCACCTGCTGCTACGCTGCGGATCTGCCTTCCACTCATCATAACGCTCATTAAACTTCTGCCAGACTTTATACGGCTCAAAATTGATGGTTATAACTACTAACAGCCGCTTGCGGTTCATAACCTATTCCCTCCCTTTAACCTCTGATACTTCGGCTTGCAGTGCAAACAGTATTCTTGTTAGTCCATATTTGTCGCCCGCTCTGTTAATGAGATACTCCGCTAAGTTGGAATATTCTATCCATCGAAGCCCCTCCTGCATCGCCCGTTCTGGCTTACCTCTGCCAGTGTCAATAATAACCCACCGAACCTTTTGCTTTAGAAGTTTCCATCCTTCCTCAAATCGGTCTGGTCCTGTATTTTCTGGTTTACGAGCATCATCTATTAGACCCTGGTGGATGATAAAAAAGTCATAGGTAGATTCTTCTAAACTATCTGCAAAAGAATAAAAATCCTTAACAATAGGATCAATGTCCAAAATATCAACTCTGCGTTTTTCCCATAAACTCTTTATTTTTAAAGAATTTTGCTCACCATACTTGTCAGAACCCTCAACAAAGTCCTTAATTTCATCTCGTCGCTGAAAGATACGTTCATCAACCACTCCAACCTTGACAGCAGCAGCCTCTTTGATCCGATAGAGTAACATCTCTTCATTTTTGTTTTTCGCTTTCTCGAGAGCCTCATATAAAAGAGTTGCCATTGGTTGACCCGATTTAATTGCTTGGTGATATGCTGAATCTCTATAAAGGTTGGTTCTGTCAACTTTACCCTCGCCTGTCCCATCATGGTCAAACGCAAGGCATTCTCCGCAAGCTTGGTCTTCTTTGTTCTTCAAAAAGAGAATTTCTCTATGAGTCCAATTTTGTCCGAAAATCCACCATCGCACACAAATTTTAAATTGACCCCATTTCCCGTTTACCCATACTTCCCAGAGTTTGTTAAGCAACTGGATAGGGTCTTGGATAGGAACTTGTCCCGTAAATTCAACACTTGTCTTTCTAATGGCCTTCTCTATGTCTTGGTTTAGTTCCCTTGTCACATTGCCAATAATGAAGATACGATAAGGCATTTGGCTTAGGTGATCACTTAGCCAGTTCCAATCCTCCGGTGTCAACTGGTTTGCTTCCAAGACCAAGAAGTTATGCCGGAGTACATCGCCAGATTCCACTTTATTGCGAAGTTCTTTGAAATCGCTAATCAAATCTATTCCCCACCGTCGGAAACTTTCTTCATTATCCCCAACTTCCTCTTTAATTTTTCTGCTCACGATAAAGGCTTCTTTGGGCTTAAAGAAGTAGAGCGTATAGGTCAGTTTGCCTAACTCTATTTGCTTTTCTATTATTTTACTATTTTCCTCAACTTTGTAGTTCTCAGTCCAAGTTTCGGCCCAGTCTACTTGAATAATAGGCGGCTTATCACCTGTGCCTTCCTTCCATTCGTTATACTTCCTATCCATATCTTCTGGACGGACAAGTCTCAGGTAACTGGCACAGATTTTGACCTCCTTCATTCCCCACGCCTTTTGCTCAAGTTCTCCTGTTTCTCTTATGATTGCTTCATCAATATATCCTTGGATTATATTCTTGGTTTCTTTGCGCACTTTTTTGTCATTTTCCTTCACTTCCATTTCTTTGTTGGTGGGCACATGGTCTGTAATAACCACCTTGTAGAACTCATCAGACCACTTCCTTCCACCGTCGTTCCAATTCTCGTAAACATTAATCGTAAATCTGAGTTTGGCAGTTATGTTTTGTCCGTTGCATGGGTCATACCGGCTTTCCTGATTCTTTATGGATTTCAACCATTCACGGTTTCCATATCGGGCAGAATTACGAAGGAGATTCTCCAAGATAGAGTATAAGGCGTGCATTCCCACATTCCCGTGTGGTACATCTACACTCAACAGTGGAAAGTCCTGGCTCTTCTCACTCCATTGCGAGTCTTCCCATCTCCAAACGATGGAACCTTTAGGCTGGGAACCCGTTTCGTCTTGGTAAATGCGAAGTTCTATCTCAATATGTTGGAGGTTCAATTGCTGGAATTTCACAATGTTATCAAGCAAACATGTATTCCCAGCGAAACCCTTGATCAATTCCCGGAAGTTCGTCCCCAAGCACCAGGATGGCGATGAAGTAGAGATATGCGCCACGAAATCCATGCGCTGTTGCATATATTGTAGGAACATCTTCATATCCTCAGGAGTCCACCCATCCTGAACCAAATTCGCCAGCACATGGCTTCCAATATTATGCGATATGTTTCTTGCCATAATCGCTGCAATTGCAGAGCGAAGGGCATGGTGTCGCTTGAGTTCGTCCATCTCCTTGATGTGATAAGGGCTCATTAGGCCCCTCAAGTGTTCACGTATAACTTTAAACTCATCCTCGGACAATTCACGAAGTGAACCTAATGCGACGGCACCAGCCACCTTCGCATACTCTATAGGCCCTTCAATTCCAAAGATGTACAGGCTTTTAAGAGGACTCCCCACCGGTCTCAGAAGATTTGTGAAATAAGAATTTAAATTTCCCCCTAATCTTTTTCTTATATCATTTGTGATATTTTGATCCGGAAAAAGAGAGAGCAAACATGTTGCGTTCGCTTTATCAATTTCTTGTGACCTGCTTTCCCCTTTTTCTTCTATTCTCGCCAGAACAAGATTTTCCTTCTTCCCTATTAAGCGAATTTCAAATATTGAATTTCTTTCAACCATGAGACTGGTGAAGCTAAAATTGTATTCAGTAGATTTTGGAATGATGTCTAAAGCTTGGCAAATAGCATTTTTTGATTTCTCATTATTTGCAAAAATTAAGGGGTTAGCAGAAGATAGTTTTCCTTCTATATATGACCACCGAGCTGGTAAGAAGAAACCTTCGAAGCACAGCCTTCTAACAAGTGGCTGCAAATTTTGGTAATATTGATCCAGCTCCTCTTTGACGATCATTTTCATCCCTCCATGGGTCGTGATTTTTCAAGTAATGTTGATTGCTCATCGAGCCAGGCTGCAACTCTATTCAATGCACCTCTCATATCGGGACATAATTCGGCGAGTGTTTCTATCATTTCATTGCACGAGATTCCAAGATGGTGCATCTTTCTTACCGCTAAGCGAACGATTTTTCTCAGCTGGTCTCTTGGTCCCTTTCCACCGGGACGAAAATCAGCAGGCACACTTTCGGCAATCCCTACAAGTCCAATTAGAAGTTCAAGGATATGCTGTAAGTCTAAAGTAAACGCAGTTGGTATCTGAAGGCGGTTTATCACGTTTATCTTGATATGATTCATACTCGGTAAATCCCACACACTAGCAGCCTTATTGATCACTTGAGTTAATCTTTCAATACCGAACACCATACTCAAGATAGGGGGAGCGATGGCTGTCACGTGAGACGAAGTATCAAGCCATGTGCTCACGCTATAGATGATTGTGCCGTACTCGATTGGTCTGCCAAGGTCAGCGAAAATCTCGATTCGCGGACCTTCTGTTCTAATGTATTCTCCAGTCTCATAGTCGTAGTTATAGGTGATTTGATAATTATCGTATCCGTGACAAGGGATAGCCTTATCAAGGTTGATCCCTATCTTTTTAAGCAACTCCAACCCGAAATCCGGAAATAGAGGGTTAGGGACTAAATCTGCGTGCTTGTGCATGTAGTAAGTAAAATAACTATCTTGGACTGGTGCTTGAAGTTTCAACAAAAGGTTCTTGAACCATTCCACATGGGGCGAAGGGTCTTGACAATTGATCACAAAGAAGGTAAACATATGGAAATACAAAAGGTGGATGCCATCGGACCAAGGGGAAAGGTCTTGGCCCCTGACACACGGTTGAATGGAATAAATAAGAACCTCTTTGCTTTTGGCGCTTTCATTTCTCTTTAGCTCTTTGATCACAACCTCGAAACTGCTTGGAGTTAAACTTGTCCCCCAGAATTCAGAGATCAAGCTGGATGGATGTCTGTATAGAAAACCAGCGCTTTCAGCCTCATGCTTGGCTTTTTCCTCTATTTTGGAGCTTTCTCTAATAAGATTCATTTTTACGGTGTTCATTTGCTTTAGTGTAACCTCCTTCTGTTGGATAACTTCCAACCCTTGAACCTCTGACCTTATAGAGCAACTACCCATTTACTTCTCCTCTCTTATTAGCAGAATTGGTAAAATATCATTAGATTTTGTAACCGTTGCGCCTATCATCTTTTCAGCCAGATTCGGGATTTTTCTTGCAATGTCGTTTAAGTCTTCTTGTTTTGTGCCCTCAACAGCTGTGGCAATAAGTATGACAGTCTGAAATTCCAATTGGGCTACTCCTGGTGCAGGTTCTTGGAATTTTTGGCTATATGTTTGGAGCATCCATTCAAGAGCAGGACTCTCCTTCCAAGTTAGATCGGTATAAAAAATGCCCTTTCTTTCCGCTGCGCTGAGAATTTCTCTCGCCCCAGTAGCAATGTAACCCATAGTCGCATAAATTGGACCATGGTACCCTTGTTCCCGCAATGTTTTTATAAGTATCCCCATTGACTTTCCAACCCCAACAACAATAGCTGCACTTCGCAGAGTAGAGAGTATCCTACTTTTTTGGATAAGACTTCTATACTCTATCAATCCAGTTTCGTAGGGGTTAAGGAACAATGAGATGTTCATCCCGACAGTCGCTCTCAAGTGTTCCGCAAGAGACCTACCGTATTCGTCATTCAAATAGAATACAAAGACATTCTTAATCTCTTTGTTCTTCTTGATATGTTCGACAATTCGTTGTGCTTCTTGAGCAGCATTCTGCGAGTGACGAAATATGCGCGGATGAGGGGGATTTGTAATTTCAGGGTGAGAGGCATCAAGAAATGCGATTACATCTTTTTGTTGTATTATTGGACGAACACTCATTGCGATCGTGCTTAAGGGGATTATGAATATCCTATAGCCTCTTGCGAGTAAACTTTGCAAAGCATTAATACCACCTTGAGGGCTAGATTGGGAATCTTCGATGGTTACCAAGAGTATGGATTTTCTATTCTCACGGACTGTATTCCAGTATTGTTGAGCTAAATTTATTCCTCGGCTCATCTTCTGTCCCATATCCGCTGCCGGTCCAGTTAGCGGCAATATCGCCCCAATTTTGATGACCTGTTCTTTTGGTGCGGGTTTTTGTGTCAGTCTGATGCCGACGATGATGGCGGCGATGACGACGACCGCCACGATGATGAACAAAAGATTTCGCTTTCTCATTGTTCTAACCCCTCCGTATGCTGGGGATCGGGGACAGGGGATCGGGCAACAGCATTTATTCCCCATTGTCCCTGCAAATCCCCAAGAGGATAGGCTGAGGAGAGCCTCAGTCTTAAGATTTGGCGCTCTTTAAGTTCTGTGAGTGTGCCCTCTCTCAGAATTCTGTAGTCAACCCTTGGCGGAGTAACGCTATCGTCTATGACAGTTCCCCAATCCTCAAGGATGACTGAACCGAAGAGAATGTCTATTCGTCTTCCGTTTTCTTCACCCAAGTCTCTAACAGGGAAGAGAATCGCGCTGAAAAGATACCCTTTCCCTTCAGTATCCTTCACCATCCCCGTGATGAGCCTCCCCTCTTGAATCCGCAAGGTCTGCCCTCCCAGTCTGACTTCAAATTCTCGCACAGGGACGGCAGGAAATCGCTGGGCAACCTCAGCCCTGATATAGGAGCGTCGTGAGCCCGTGTCAAGAATTGCGTTCAGTTTTTCGCCGTCAATTTCTACTTCAACGATTGGTCTCGCCATGCTTCTTCCTCCCCGAATCTGCCTTGCCCCATAACTTTTGACATCAGTGGTTGGCGAAAGTCTCTATTCATGACCTTTAACATCAAAGTCTGGCGAAAATCTTCATCCTCCTTCTTTACGCTTGAAAAGACACTGTTATCTTCCAACAAGATAAATCCATCCTCCAATATGTCCCAGCAGAGCAGTCCATAGCACTGCCTTAGTTCCTCTGTCGTCATCCCAGTCAG
Organism: uncultured Flavobacteriales bacterium; assembly: GCA_937942085.1. Taxonomy (GTDB): domain Bacteria; phylum Bacteroidota; class Bacteroidia; order Flavobacteriales; family Schleiferiaceae; genus UBA10364. Next base: position 5,703 of record CALDGA010000245.1, on the reverse strand, counting down.
TTCCAGATGTTCATCTCTCGCTCTTGAACCAAAAATAACAACGGCTTCAATTTTCATCCTCGCTTTCAGCCCACTTATCATTTCCCTCAAGGGAGCAATGACCTGGCGAATTCCTTGAGGCGTTCCATCCATTGAAGAACCTCCTTTGCAATGGTTTCATCGTAAAAGGCATGAGGCGCTCTACCAACTGCCTTATCTTCTCAGGCGTGGAGCAAGTGGATTCCTGCAACTCTTCAACAGTCAAATCGGCAATGCTTCCCATTCAGTTGACCTCCTTATTGCGATCCTCCTTCCGTCTGCGGTGGCAGACGACGGAAAGAGACGAATCCTTCCGACGGGATTCCGCCGACCAGCCACCAAACACCCTTCTCCTTTGCTAACTCCCTTGCTTCCAAGTTCGCCCAATCTTCGCCGATAACAACAGGATTAGCGTTAACGCCAGCAGATTGTAGAGTCCTCGCACGCTTAAATGCTCGCACGACATCATCTCCATTCACCTTCAGCGATACTTCTACGACAATGACCTGCTCTCCCTTCCACCAGATAAGGTCAGATAGCGTTGGGTCATCATCTGGCTCCAGAAATCTTTCACCATCCAAAATGCTTCTTAGCCATTGGCTTAGTCGTTCCTGCACTCTTGGACTGTCGGTTGCTCCTCCGACACCTCCGCTGAAAAGCATCGGGGCACGCTTGACAGTGTTGCGCTCATATCGTTCGCCTTCCCTTCGTCCTGCTTCACCTTTCTGCCATTCCACTAAGGCGCTCACCTGTTGAGCCAGCATATCCATCCTTTGAGCCAGCTTGCTCATCTGCTCTGCCAATTCATCCATCCGTTCAGCAAGCCTTCTCATCTGCTCAGCCAATCCATCCACCCGTTCGGCAAGTTGGCGCACTACCTGAGGCAATGTCAAAATTTCATCTGTCAAGAGGAGTCGTCGCAATTCGGCGCGCCACTCTGGTCGCTCCTCCAAAATTCGGATCAGGTCCCGAAATTCCTCTACGCTGAACGGCATAGTTTCCTTCCTCCCTTGTCTTCAACTTGCTGCTGCTCGTTCCATCCTGCCAAAGAAGAAGGCGTCTAAGGCGCCTTCAACAAGCCAACTGGCAGGTTCATTGGTTTCGGCAGCAAAAGTGCCATTCACCAAGGCGACGGCACGATGTGCCACTTGCAATGCCTCACGAACACGCTGTTCCACCAATAAGACAGTGATGCCTAAGTGTTCGTTCAATTCCCTCACCTTGGCTAAGATTTCATGAGCCAATTTGGGTGCTAAGCCTGCTGATGGTTCGTCTAAAAGTAGAACCTTTGGGCGCTTGAGCAAGACCATCCCAAGCGCCAAGGCTTGCCTCTGTCCGCCAGAAAGCAACCCTGCTCGCCGATGCCAATTCTCCTTCAAGGCAGGGAACAAAGAAAGCACACCTTCTATTGCTTCCTGTCGTTTGGCTTTTGGAAACATCAGAGCACCCATTTCCAAGTTCTCTCTGACCGTTAGGCTGGGGAAGACCTCCCCGCCTTGGATGAAGTAAGCCAAACCTTTCTGGACTCGTTGATGCACTGGCAGAGCCGTAATCTCCGTTCCATCCAACCATACCGAACCTTCCCAAGGTCGGAGCAAACCAGCAATCACTTTGAGCAAAGTGGATTTGCCAGCACCGTTAGGACCGATCAAAGCGACAATCTCGCCTTGCCCAACCTTTAGCGAAAGCCCTCGTAGAATCTCTTTTTTGCCGTAGCCGGCACGCAGGCGCTCTACTTGCAACCCAATTTTTGATGTCTGTGCCATGTTTGTTATCGCTTCTTGCATTTTCACTATAGCCTCCAAAGAATTCAGAGCCACTTTTTAAATGCTGCAACAAATTTTCCGTATTGGAGGGCCTTGTTTACGGCGATTTTGTGACTTTTGAGTCACATTTATGTGACAGATTTGCAACGCTGAAGCGCCACTTTTAGGTCCCGATACTTCAGATACCCAAGTAGGCTGTCCTCACTGCTCGGTCGCCTAAAACTTCTTCGGGCAAGCCGAAAGCGATGATTTGCCCTTCATCCATGAAGAAGACCCAATCGGCGATCTCCATCACGACATTCATATTGTGCTCAATAACAACGACGGTCTTCCCTTCTTCTGCGAGCCGTCGGATGAGTGATAGAAGTGAGCGTACCATCTCCGGGTTAACACCTGCTGTCGGCTCATCTAGGAGGAAGACATCGGCACCTGCTGCCAATAGGCGCGCTATCGTCAGCAGTTTCTGCTGACCGTAAGACAAATCTTCTGCGAGTGCGTTTTCCAGTTCGCTCAAGCCAACGAACTGCAGTAACCGCTTAGCCTCTTCGGTGAAGGTTTGCTCTTCGCGGTTGACCTTAAGGCGGCGCACGACAGTCCACAAAGGGTTTTCACCACTTTGTTTGCGAAAGGCAACTCGCACATTGTCCAAAGCGCTCAATTTGCCGAAGACACGCACATCTTGGAAAAGCCTTCCAATGCCCATTTGGGCGATCCGCCAAGGCGGTAAGCCGTCAATTCTTCGCCCCCGATAAAAAATCTGACCACTGTCAGGGCGAAGGAAACCGCTGATAAGATGAAACAGAGTTGTCTTGCCTGCACCGTTGGGACCGATCAAGGCAGTGACCTTACCTGCTTCAAAAGTCACGGACACATCGTCCACTGCTTTCAATCCGCCGAAGGTTTTGGTTAAGTTACAGCATTCAATGGTAACTCCATTCACTGATACCACTTCCTTCGCTTTCCAGGTTTGCAGTTCATTCAAACCCGTATTCCCCAAATAGCCCTTGCGGTCGGTAGCGCATCAGGATGATGAGCAACAAACCATAGATAATTTGTCGCATGTTAGCAGCGATGGCATCGGGGATGTGCAAGAAACGCAATGCCTCGGGCAATAACACCATAAAGGCAGCCCCGACGACAGGACCAATGAAGTTGCCTGCCCCGCCGATAATGATGATGGCGATAATGAAGACTGACTCCATCAGGGTGAAACTGGTTGGGTCAATGTAGCGCATATAGCCTGCAAAGAGTGCACCGGGGACAGCAGCAAATCCAGCAGCGATGGCAAAAGCAGTTACTTTCAACCCAGACACGTTCTTGCCCAAAGCGGCGGCAGCGATTTCGTCTTCTCGGATTGCCTTGAGCACACGACCAAAGGGTGATGTTTTCAGCATCCAGAGAAGGAGACTACAAAAACCAGCGATGACCCCGCTGAAGAGGAAATAGCGAAATACAGTGTTGACTTCCACGCCAAACACTTTAGGTATCGGGATGCCAGGGATGCCATAGGGTCCTCTCGTCAGGCTTACCCAATTGTAAAGGATGGTGAAAACAATGATTTGAAAACCCAAGGTCGCCAAGACGAAATAGTCACCTCTAAGGCGAAGGGAAGGAACAGCGATAATGAGGCTTAAGACACCCGTTAACAAGATGGCAGCAAGAAGCGACGGGAAGAAACCCCAGCCAGCCTTCATCATCAGAAGGGTTGTAGCATAAGCACCGATACCGTAGAAGGCAGCGTGGCAAAGCGAAAGAAGACCTGTGTAGCCCGCCACCAGATTAAACGACAAAGCCAAGATGATGTAAATGTTTATCATGACCAAGATGTGCCAAAGGTAATTCATGTCAGCGCTTCCTCCAATCGCCTTCGTTGTCCTAAAAGCCCTTGTGGGCGGAAGAGCAAAAAGAAAATCAGCAGCCCGAAAGTGACTGCATCCATCCAGCGTGCCGACACTTGCCAGATGACCAAACTCTGCAAGATGCACAGTAAGAAAGCCCCAATAATTGGACCTTCAAAAGTGCCCACACCGCCGATTATGAGGGCGACAGCGGCAATGAGCAAAGCAGGCATCCCAATGTGAGGGTCCATCCCAATATCCAGAGCAGATAGGACAGCAGATATGCCTGCCAACGCTGACCCTAATGCGAAAACGAACAAGCGCACTACCCTTGTATTCACACCCATCACTTCCGTCAGGGTTGGGTTATCTCGCAGAGCACGAATTTTCTTGCCCCAATCTGTCAGGCGTAAGAGGAGGAGCAACAACGGGAGAAGGACGCAGGCAGTGATGACCTGAGCAAATTGGATGCGAGTGAGGATGATGGGACCAAAATGGAAAGTCGCTTCCACGCCAGGACGCAGCACTTTCGTTTCATTGCCGAAGACCATAGCGATAAAATTGACCAAAGCGATGTAAAGCCCAAGGGAACTTAGCAATGCGACCAATAGAGACGCTCCCCGCCGCTCTAAAGGAGCATAAACCAGCAACTCCGTCAATATACCCAACAATGCTGTTAAGGTCAGAGCAAGAATAATTGCCAAAGGCATGTTCCAGCCCAATTTGACGAGAAAGACATAGCAAAGGTAAGCGCCAGCCGTGTAGATAGCACCGTGAGCAATATGGAAGATGCGGGTGGTGTTGTAAATCAATGCAAAGCCAAAGGCAGTTAGAGCAAACAGACAACCATTGACAAAACCATTCGCTAAAAGTTGCCAGAGCATTTTACTCTCCTCCATGAATGCGTCTGCAATCTCCCTTTTGACCGATTTAAGGTTTGGTCTTGACATATGCTTAGCTTGAACCACTTTACATGAGACAATATCTGTCCTGCGATGTCAAACCCAAAACCACACTCTTGACAACGGCGATAGGATGTATACCGCACTATGGCATTATCACTTCCTACCTTTGACTAAGGCGTGCAAAAGTTGCTTTAGTTCCCTCAAGTTGATTGGTTTCTTGAGGAAATGGTCTGCTCCCAAATTCAACGCCTCCACTGCTGCATCAAAATCTCGGTAGGCACTCATCATCACTACAGGGACATCGGGATAATTCTTTTTCACCCATTCAAGGAAATGGACACCGTCTCGGTTCTGTTCATCTTCTTCGGAAAGACGAACATCCACCAAGGCTATCTCTATGGAAGCGTCCATACGCTCAATCGCTTCCTTCAACGATTTTGCTGTCACTAAATCAAACTCCGTTCGCAGTGCGCTGCTCAATGCACGCAGGTAATCCTCCCTATCATCCACGATGAGTAGCCTTATCATAATGTCTCACCTTGAAAGTGTTTGAACTTGTGTCAATTTCACGCTGCACATAAAGTGCCAAAAGTATTGGTCAACATCCTTCCTCAACGCCTATAGGCAGGTATCGGCTTTGACCTGCTATCATTATGACCCAACCTAAAAATTGCGTAAACCATGCAAGGTGAAGTGAACCTAACAGCGCAGATGGTTAGGAAGTAACACTAAGTTTTTGGGAAGGTAAGGCTCCTGCCGAGCCGTAATTTCGGCAGGTCAGCAGATGGACAGTTCGGTGGATTGACAGTTGGTAGCGTCGGGGCTCTGTCCCCGACGGCAGTTAAACTTCAAAACAGCCGTCGCCCACAAGGGGCGACGCTACAAAAATTTTCGGCGATTTTAAACTTCTGTTCACTGGAGGGCGAGGCTCCTGCCGAGCCGTGATTTAGGCAGTTCGGCAAATTGGCAGGTCAGTATGTCGGCAGGAAAAAAATTTTGGTTCACCAGAGGTTCGCCTTCTAACAACGAAAATTTTTCGGCTCACTGGGAAGTTCACCCTCCAGAACGGAAGTTTTTTCGGCTCACTTGGAAGTTCGCCCTCCAAAAAGTCTCATATTCGTCGCAACTGAAGTCACTCCTACAGTGAGTTTTATTTTCCATGCCAGACTTTTTCGG